>JAAYXM010000062.1 GCA_012515925.1 Clostridiales bacterium | reverse complement strand
GGACGAGATAATTGTCTAAGGTACATAAATCCTGTGAATGCCGATTCAAAAACAAGGCGTTTCGTCTCGATAATATCAGCATCGAAATGCCGGAAGCGAATGTTGTGGTAAGCATTCCGGAGGAGGTACGTCCGAATCCGGACGAGATTGTTGAAAGCGCGGAGATTAAAGCGGAAGAGATTATAGAAAGCGCGAAGGAGCAGGCTTTCGAAATCGTTGAAAACGAGCGAAAAAAAGCCTATGAGGAGGGCTTTGAATCCGGCAGGGCGCAAGCGCTCGAGGAGTTCGCGAGGTATATAGAAGAGGCGGCGAAGACGCTTGAAGAGCTGCAGCGGGAAACCGTGAATTACCTTGCCGAAATTGAGCCGAAGCTTGTTGAGCTCTGCGTCAGGATTGCGGAAAAAATAGTATGTGACGATATCCGTTCGGAAAGAGAAAGATTTGTGTCGCTTATATCCTCGGCGATATCCCGCGCAAGCGGCTGTGAGAGCGTGACAATCGCTGTGCACCCCGCGCAGTTTGAAAGGCTCGGCGAGTATAAAAGCATGCTCACGGCGGGCTTCAAATCACTCAAAAGCCTGGATATCCGCTTAGACGACTCTCTTTCCGAAACCGATTGCCTGATACATACCGACTGCGGCGTTATCGACGCGGGAGTCAGTTCACAGATAAACAAAATCAGCGAAGCGTTGATTGAAAACAGGGCTGTACTTTAAATGGATAAATACTTTCGGATTTTAGACAGGCTCAACCCGACAATCTGCTGCGGAACCGTGTCGAAAATTGTCGGGCTTATGATAGAATCCATCGGGCCGCAAACCAATATCGGCGATATCTGCAGGGTATACCAAAACGAAGGCGACAGGTTTGTATTAGCCGAGGTTGTGGGCATTAAAAACGAAACGATCCTGCTGATGCCGTTCGGCAGTATCGAGGGCATAGGCTACGGCAGCAAGGTCGTATCCACCGATTCAAGCCTTAAGGTAAAGGTGGGTATGGGCCTTGTGGGGCGGATAATCGACGGGATCGGAAACCCGATTGACGGCAAGGGCGAAATAGAGCCGGACGATATGTATCCGCTTGAGAACACGCCGCCAAAGCCCCTTGACAGAAAACCGATTGAGCAGGTTTTGCCTCTCGGCATACGCGCAATCGACGGGTTTTTAACCTGCGGCATGGGTCAGAGACTCGGGATATTCGCGGGAAGCGGCGTCGGGAAAAGCACGCTGCTCGGCATGATTGCCCGAAACGCGAGGTCGGATGTAAACGTCATAATACTTGTCGGCGAGCGGGGCAGGGAGGTTAAGGAGTTTATCGAAAACGACCTTAAGCAGGACGGTCTTAAAAAATCCGTGCTTGTTGTCGCGACATCCGACCAGCCCGCGTTAATCAGGCTCAAATGCGCGATGCTCGGCACCTCGATTGCCGAATATTTCAGGGACCGGGGCTTAAACGTTATGCTGCTTCTCGACAGCCTTACGCGTTTCGCGATGGCGCAGCGCGAGATAGGCTTATCCGCGGGAGAGCCGCCTGTTTCACGCGGATATACGCCCTCCGTGTTTTCGATAATGCCTAAGCTGCTCGAACGCGCGGGTAATTCCGATAAAGGCTCGATTACCGGGCTTTACACCGTACTTGTGGACGGCGATGACTTAAACGAGCCGATTACGGATTCGGTCAGGGGAATACTTGACGGGCACATCGTGTTATCAAGAGCGCTCGCGAATAAAAACCACTATCCCGCAATAGACGTGCTTGCGAGCGTGAGCCGCCTGATGAACGCTATCGTCAGCCCCGAGCATTTGCAGGCGGCGGGGAAGCTTCGCGGCATGATGTCGGTTTACCGCGAGTCGCAGGATTTAATCAACATCGGCGCGTACCGGAAGGGAAGCAACCCCGATATAGACGAGGCAATCGCGCATATTAAAAGCATAAACGATCTTACGGTACAGCAGGTTGACGATACGGCAGGCTTTGAGGAAACTCTTGAAAAAATGTACGGTATCCTTAAATAAAGAGGCTTAAGCTATGAAAAAATTCAGGTATTCACTTCAGACGCCTTTGGATGTCGCCGTCGGCGAGGAAAAAGCCTTAAAACAAAGGCTTGTCGCGCTGCGAAACACCATTCGCCGGCTCGAGCTTGAGCGCTCCGACATGGAGAAAGCCCGAAAACACGCGCAGGACAGACTTAGCGAGGATATTGCCGCCTGCGTTACGGCAAACGAGCTTAAGAGCTATCAGAATCATTTATATAAGCTTAAAGCGGATATTGACGGTATTAACCGCCGGATAGCAGAGGAAAGCGAAAAGTGCGAGATTGTGCTCAAAGCTTTGATAGACGCTAAAAACAGAATAAAAACACTTGAGAAAATAAAGGAAGACAGGTTCCGAAGCTTCTTATACGAGGTTGAGCGGGAGGAATCAAAACAGCTTGAGGATTTTCTTAACGGAAAGGCCGTAATCGCATAAATCCTCAAAGGTCGGAGGCATTCGATGAGAACAGATACAGATAACGAAGAATTGGTCAAATCGGGATATGTAAACGGAAACAGGGCAGGTTACGACGGGTTTGAGGAGGAGGATAAGAAAAAAACCGATAAAAAAGAAAAATACGTCTTTATTATAGTGCTTGCGGCTTTTATATTTGTCAACACGCTTGCGGTGCTGCTTTTTGTCTACGATGTCGGAGGTATCAGAACAAAGCTGATTTCATATCAATACTCGGCCGCGGATTACCAAGCAATGCAGCAGCAGCTCAACGAAAAGCGAATCGAGTTTGAGGAGCTTAAAAGCAAGCTCGAAATCGATAAAACCGAAGTCGAGGAAAAGGAAGCGGCGCTCAGCCAGAGGGAAGTCGGGCTCGCGGAGAAAGAAAGAGAGCTCGCGGCGAAAAGCTCCGAGCTTGAAAACAAGGAAAAGAGCCTTGCGGAGCTTGAAAACAGGCTTCTTTCCGCGCCGCCGCCCGAGCGTGAGGGAGCGTTTGAATTCAAGGATGTAATCAAGCTGTATGAGAATATGGACGCCGGTGACGCGGCGCGCATAATATCCGCCCTTAGCATGGAGGATAAAGTCACTATAATCAAGAACATGAAGAAGTCCAAGGCATCTGAGATTCTTTCCGAAATGGAGCCTTCCCAGAGCGCTGGCATAATGAAAGAAATCATGAAATAGACAGAAAAAACGGGAAAGGGGGTGAAGATATGAATAACGTAGCTATAAACATCATGGATAACGCCATGGAGTCTTGCGGCGCGGTTAAAGCCGGATTAAGCTCAAACGCGCGTATGCGTTCAGCCGGCGGAAAAAGCTTTTTTGACGCGTTATTATCCATGGTTTCCGATATGGATTGCAATAATATAAGAGAGCATGTGACGGCAGGGCTTGGCCAAAAAGGGCAGGCAGGCTTTCGCATGCTTTTTATTAATAGCGAATTAAAGGATAATGACGAAAAAAGAAAGCTGCTTTTTGAGGAAGACGTTTTAGACGGCGTCGCGTCCGAAGCATTCGGCTATGAGTTGAATCCCGCGATAGTTCAGACCGCGGACACAGCTTGCGCGGACGAATGCGTCCCGCCCCGAACACCGACGCAAGCTTTACCGCGGGAAATCAATACCGGACCGCCGGCATATACGCCTCAAAGCCCGGAGCCGATTGAAAAGGACGGGAGCGCGGTTTATCCGGAATCTGAAATCCCGCCGGCAGCGGACGGAGACCCCGGGGCTTTTCGAAACACGGAAAGCCATGCCCCGCGCATATTGAAGGAGCCCTGTCCGGCCGCGGCGGATAAAACCGGATTGCATAGCGTAAACGACGCGATACGCCGGGCTATCCCGCCGACGGACGACGAAGCGGTTTTTACGGGCCCCGAGCCGGAAAACACAGAAAGCGTTTTTATCAGTGAACCCGCGCCGGGCGCAAGCGTTGATACGCACCGTAAAACGCTTGACGCGTCCGATATTCCCGACACGGGACAAAACTCCGGGACCCGGGACAGCGCACTGACGCATGAAGCTTACGAGGATATGCGGAGTCCTGAGGTATTCAGCGAAAACAAAAAGCCCGGCATTGACGGGACGGAAGACCCGGCGCCGGAGCATAGCGCGGCACCCACGCTGCCGCCGCGGCGGGACGAAAAGCAAATACCGCTGTTTAATGCGGCGGAGAGCAAAGCCGCCGGGGTTTCAAGCGAAAAACAATCCTTTTTCGATACCGGACGTGTCGGAAGCCCGGTCGTTGACAAAATCGTTAAGGAGTTTGAGCTTGTTTCGAAAAAGGACTCGGATTGCGTACGAATCGCGCTCGACCCGCCGGGTATCGGGTATCTGACGCTTAAGGTTTCCTCCGACAAAAACGGCATACACGCGAGAATAATAACGGAAAGCATGCGCGTTTTAGAGGAGCTTAACCAGAACAGCTCGAACCTGATTAACTCGCTCAAAGAGGTTGGCGTAAAGCTTACCGGCATCGATGTGCAATACGTCCATGAGGCTGACATCCGCTCAGGACAAGGCGGGGCTTCGGGAAGCGGATACGGGCAGCAAACCGGGTACGGGCAGGAAAAGTGGCAGACACACTACGGCTCCCTGCCGGAAACCGAAAAGCAATTCGAGGCGTTTACGGGCAGCGTCGGTTTAAGCCCCGGATTTGAGTATTTTGCGTAGGAAAGGAGGGTTGCTTACATGGTAAACGGTGTGGAAAACAGTATTTACTATAAGGACATACCTCAAAGAACGCCGAGCGCCGAGCTTGGCAAGGATGATTTTTTGCTGCTGCTGCTTACTCAGATGAAATACCAGGACCCGCTGAATCCGATGGACAGCAACGATTATATCGCGCAGATGGCGCAGCTTTCGACGCTTGAGCAGATGACGAACATGACGCACGCGTTCAACTTAAACCGCGCCTGCCAGCTTATCGGGAAAAACGTTCTCGCAAAGGCGTACGGACTCGAAATGGGCGAAACGGAATACGTGTTCGGCAAGGTTGACGGCTTTTCCGTAATGGGAAGCGAGATTATACTCGTTGTGGGCGAAAAGCAGATTAGGATTGAAGACGTATTAGAGGTGTCCGAAGCCACGGAAGGATGATTTAAGCCATGTCAGACGGTTTCAGAATTCCGACCGGCATAACAACCGGGAGGGTCGTGCCTGAGGAATCCGGAAAAGCCGGAGTCAAACAAAAGGCCGGCGGCGAATTTGAAGCGATTTTACAGGGTGAGCTTCAGAAAGCCGATTTAAAATTCTCCGCCCATGTTGTCAAAAGGATGCAGGACCGGAGCATCAGCTTTTCAAACGATGAGCTGACGAAAATCCGGCAGGCCGTAGACAAGGCGGAGAGCAAGGGAATCCGTGATTCGCTTGTGGTTATAAACGATGTATCCCTGATTATAAGCATCAGGAATAAAACCGTTATAACCGCGGTGAACAACAAAAACTTAAACGAAAACGTTATAACAAACATTGACGGCGCCGTTTTTATATAACCGGATCTTATCGGAAGGGTTATCGCGTCCCCGAACGACCGACGGGATGCAGGCGTTGTCAGAACCGATTAAAAAGAAAGAGGTAATCTAACATGATGAGATCAATGTATTCCGGAATCTCCGGAATCCGCGCGCACCAGATTAAAATGGACGTTGTGGCAAACAACATAGCGAATGTCAACACCGTCGGCTACAAGGCGAGCCGTGTTACATTCCAGGAAGTGCTGAATCAGACGATACAGCCCGCGTTCGCGTCCGACGGGTCATCAATCGGGGGCATTAACGCGCAGCAGATAGGGCTCGGAGTGTCCGTCGGGGCAATCGACGTCATGCACATACCGAGCGGTGTTCAAAGGACCGACCGCGCGTTTGACGTATCCATCTCGGGCGACGGCTTCTTTATGGTCACCGACGGTACGGACGAGTTCTTCACACGCGCCGGGAATTTCTATATGGACGAGAGCGGCGCGCTTGTTACCCACAGCGGGCACAGGGTATGCAACGAGTACGGGGACCCCATTGAGTTCGACCCTGCCGAGTATACCGATTTAAGCATCGACAAGGGCGGAAACATAAAGGGCATCGACAGCAGCGGGAATGTCGAGATTATCGACACGCTCGGGATTGCCAAGTTCACAAACCCCCAGGGGCTTGTCAAGGAGGGCAATAACCTTTTCAGGGAGACTCCGAACTGCGGCGACAGGGAGGTCGGAATACCCGGCGAACCGGGCTTCAGCACGCTGATACCGAGCTCTCTCGAGATGTCAAGCGTGGATTTGTCCCAGGAGTTTACCGACATGATTATCGCGCAGCGCGGTTTTCAGGCTAACGCCAGGGTTATTACCACGTCAAACGACCTGCTGCAGGAGCTCGCGGGAATTATTCGCTGATTGATTGTTTAGGCGTATGATGCGGCATTACGCCGCATCATACGCCCGGAAGAAGGGAGGGGATAGAGATATGATTCAGGTAACGCGGCTTAACGGCGATAAACTGATAATCAACGCGGATATGATAGAGTTTGTCGAGGCGTTGCCGGACACTATCATTACAACGACGACGGGAAAAAAGCTTAACGTTACGGAAAGCTCGGGCGATATCGTCGACAGGATTATCGAATATAAGCGCAGGATACATTTAATACCCGATTTATATAAAAAGCAGGAGGATTAAAATGAAAAGTACACTGACTGTTGTTTTGATAATTCTTACCTGTCTGACAGTGGGTATGCTTATCTTTGTGTTTTCGACGGGCAACGGGGCGGACGCGAATATTATCGGAACCGAGGAAAACGTTAAACCCGAAATCAAGGATTCGGTGTCCTTCAGCCCGGGTACGAGTATTATTACGAATATCAAGGACAGCAACAAATACCTGAGGATAATGACGACCTTTGAGGTTGCGAGCATTAAAACCAAGGAGTTTTTTCAGAAAAACGAATATAAAATCAAGGATGCCGTTATCTGCGTACTCCGGAATAAATCCGAGGCTGAGCTTATGGCACCCGACGCTCAGGAGCTGTTAAAGACGAGCATCAAGGACGCGATCGCCGCGATAATCGATACTAAAGGGCTTATCGAGGTTTATATTGACGAGTATGTTATTCAATAACAGGGAAAGAAAGGAATATGAAATGGCACGTATGTCGATCAGGGAAGGTATAAAAAAGAGCAGGATGAGATTTAAATACCGTATCGGCGACGTTGAGGGCTATGAAAAGATTCGGAAGTATAATTTCAGAATCCCGAATCGGTTTACGAAGGACCAGCTGCGCGCGTTAAGGGGGATATATGAGAATTTCGCGAATTCCGCGTCGTCGCATCTGTCCGGGACCCTCAGAAAATTCTGTCAGGTGGAGTTCATATCGGTCGAGGAACATACGTTCTCCGAATTCAACAACGCCATAAACGACCCCGTTCTGCTTGCATTAATCGGGCTTGAACCGCTGCAGGGCATGAGCCTGATGGAGATTTCCCCGTCGATAACCTGCGGTTTTATCGACAGGCTCATGGGCGGAACCGGTAAATTCACAAGCCCGAACAGAAACTATACGGAGATTGAAATCGCGCTGATGGAGCGTCTGGTTACGCAGCTTCTCGGAATCATGAAGGAATCCTGGTCGGTTTTCTACGATATCAAGCCGGTACTCGAGCGAATCGAAACGCGCTCGCAGTTTGCCCAGATTGCCAGCCCGAACGATATTATCGCGATAATCACGTTTTTCGTTAAGATGGTGGATGTGGAGGGCACGATTAACTACTGCATACCGCACTCGCTGGTCGAAACACTGTTTAAAGACGTTAAATCAAAGGACGTCCCGAGCGAAAAGCCGATTCCGGACTTGGAGGATAAATCCGACGAGATACTCAGGAAAATCGAAAAATCCGACGTTTTTTTAAGAGCGGCCTTTAACGACACGGAGATACTGACAAAGAATATAATGGAGCTTGCGGTGGGGGATATACTGGTTCTTGACCATAAGGTAAACGAGGAGATTAATATCAGCGTTATGGATAAATTGAAATATAAAGGCTATATGGGGACCGTAAACAACCGTAAAGCCTTGAAAATAAGCAGGAAAACCGATAAGGAATAAAAACCGGAGAGAATCTTATCATATCGCCGGCGGGGTTGATAAGTAAATATAAAAAAATTTCACGGCCGGAGAAAAGGAGCAGGACATGAACGAAGCTTTAACCCAGGAAGAAATAGACGCTATACTTACGGGCGGCGAAATAAAAAACAACACGGAAGACGATGAGATGCGCGCTTTGGCCGAGCTTAGCGCCGGCTGTGTTTCCGCCATATCCGATATGTTCGCATCAAAAGTCGGGAAAGCCGCGTCGATAACCGTATCGGGGCAGGACAAGCTGACATCAAGCTCCGCGCTGCAATTCGAAAACCCCATTACCGCCTACAGAACGGAGCTTCACGGCGGAATCAGGGACAAGATTTACCTGTATTTCGACACGCAGGACGCCGACGAGATAAACAAGCCGGCGGGCGCGGAGGAAACTAAAAAGGATATGCTGCAGAGTATAATTAAAGACTCCGTGAAGGGCTATGCCGAAAAAATGTCGGCGGTACTCGGCTGCGAAATTACCGCGGATACGCCAGAGCAGCTTTCAAACTCCGAAAGCTATTTTAAAACCCTGCTGCAAAAAGCAAGGCTTTACAGGGTCGCGTTCGAGCTTGTTATTGAGGACGGTTTTAAATGCAGGTTCCATCAGGTGTTTCCCGCGTCGTTCGCGGCTCAGGTGGCAAACTGCCTTAGAAAGGACACGCCGGAAAAGCAGGATATTAAACCCGAAAAGCAAACTCAGCAGATAATCGGCGAGGATGACGGCAAAGGCCCAGTTACGGTCCAGAGCGTCAGCTTCCCCTCGTTTGACGACGAGGAAAACGGCAAGGAGTATCTCGCCTTTGAGGAAAACATTGAGTTTATACTTGACGTGCCGCTCAATATCACCGTTGAGCTTGGGAGCACGAACAAGCCGATAAAGGATATACTGAGCCTGAATATCGGCTCGATTGTGGAGCTTGACAACCCCGCCGAGGATATGGTCAAGGTGCTTGTTAACGGAAAGCTCATCGCGCGCGGCGAAGTCATCGTCGTCGATGAGAATTTCGGAGTCAGGATTCGCGAGCTTTTTACGACCAACCAGAAAAGTCTGCTCGCCGGGGCGTATGAATAACAAGTCTGAGGGTGAAGGTATTACATGCAGTATTTTTTAGGGTTTGTATATTTCCTTATAATGGCCGCGGTCATTATCGGCGCGTATTTCGTGGTAAGCGCCGCGCGCACGCTCGGATTAGCGCCCGGCAAATACATAAGCCTGGTTGACAGGTTAATGCTCGGCCGGGACAAGGGAATCCTGATAATCCGCGTGGGCGGGAAAATCCGCCTTATTTCCGAGGGCGCGCAGGGCTTCAACATACTGTGCGAGCTCGAGGAGTCGGACCTTGTGCGGCTCCCGGAGCAGGACACGGGCTTTAAGAATATTCTGAATAATTACATAAAGAAAAAGCAGCCCCGGGATACGGACGACTCCGGAAACCGTATCTCCGAAATCAGAAACAGGATGACGGATTTAATGAAAAACCTTAGGGGCAGGGAATAATCCGATTCTTAATTCAGCCAATTCATTATACTCTTTTCTTTCTCATTTTCTCCTCCTATTTAACGGGGCGTTAACGCCCCGTTAAATAACTATTAATCGCCCGCGGAAAATACTTACAGAAAGGATTAATTGCATGGGGAAAAAGAAAACGCTCGGCGTTATTATTACAGTCGCTGTAATCCTCGCGCTTTTCACAGCTTTCGCGGTGTACGCATATGCCGCTCCGGAGGATGAAATAAGCATACCTAACATAAATATAGAGGTCACGCCCGCGGAGACTCCGGCGGAGACCTCGGCGGGGCTTCAGGTTATACTGCTGCTCACCGTGCTGTCGCTCGCCCCGTCGATACTTATAATGATGACGTCGTTTACGCGTATAATCATCGTGCTGTCATTTTTGCGCAACGCGATAGGGATTCAGCAGCTTCCGCCGAACCAGGTTTTAATCGGGCTCGCGTTGTTTTTAACACTGTTTGTTATGACGCCGGTCATCGAGGATATAGGCGAAACGGCGTACAAGCCGTACATGGAAAACAAAATCACGCAGCAGCAGGCGTTTGACAACGCGATAAAGCCGGTACGCGAATTCATGCTGCGTCAGACAAAGACAAAGGATTTAAAGCTGTTCCTCACGCTCTCAAAAAGCGAGCAGCCGGAGGAGCTTTCGGATATAAAAACCTCGGTTGTAATACCCGCGTTTCTGATAAGCGAGCTTACGCGCGCGTTTCAGATAGGGTTTTTCCTGTTCATACCGTTTATTATTATCGACATGGTCGTGTCGAGTACGCTTATGACCATGGGAATGATGATGCTGCCGCCCATGATGATTTCGCTTCCGTTCAAGCTGCTTCTGTTCATCATCGTGGACGGTTGGGACCTCGTCATAAAGACGCTGGTTTCGGGTTTCATCTGATTACGAGAGGAGAAAAGGAGCATGTCACAGAACGATTTGATTTATGTCGCGCAGAACGCGCTGTACACTACGATGCTCGCCGCGGCTCCGATGCTCGGCATCGGTGTGCTCGTGGGGCTTATCGTATCCGTCTTTCAGGCCACGACCCAGATTAACGACCAGACACTTGTTTTCGTCCCGAAAATTCTCGCCGTACTGCTCGCTTTGTTGTTTACGGGCGCATGGATTATGAACCTGCTTGCCGACTACACGATAAAGCTTATCGGCGGGATTAACACGATAATCGGTTAGGTGCTTAAAGTGTTTGGATTACCGGTAATCGCGGGTACGCAGGCTGTTACTTTCTTTTATATTCTGCTCAGGATTTCGGGAGCGTTGCTGATTTCGCCGATATTCGGGAGAAAAAACATCCCGGTTATAATGCGGATTGGCTTTTGCCTTGTATTAAGCGTTATGCTGATTCTGATACTGCCCGAAAGCGCATACGCGCCCGAGCGCGATACAATAACCTTTTTCATAAACGGGATAAAGGAAATGCTTTTCGGAATTATCATGGGGTTTGTGTGCGTTATGGCGCTTAACATCGCGGTGTCCGCGGGGCAGATAATCGACATGCAAATCGGGTTCGGGCTGTCAAATTTCTTTGACGCGCAGCTGGGTACGCAGGTCGCGATAACGGGGAATTTCCTTAATATGCTCATGCTTCTCGCGTTTTTCATCGCCGGCGGCCACCATAGGTTTATTGAGACGGTTTACGGCTCGTTTATAAGAATAAACCCGGGCAGGGTCGTAATCGGCTATGAGGTTTTAAAGACGCTGTTTTCCGTCTTTGTCTGGACTATGGTTATGATAGTTCAGGTCGCGATACCGGTTATGAGCGTTATTATAATCACGGAATTCGCGCTCGGGATTATTATGAAAGCCGTTCCGCACATGAATTTCTTCGTCATCGGCATATCACTCAAGATATTTATCGGACTTCTGATACTCATACTGTTTATATCGGCGTTTATATTCTATTCCAACGGTATTTTTGACCGGATGTTCGCGCATCTCGCGAAAATCTTAAACGGAGTGTGGTGAGGCTGTGAACGGGGAGAAAACTGAGAAAGCCACACCGAAACGACGACGGGACGCGCGCGAAAAAGGTCAGGTCGTAAAAAGCAATGAGCTGGGCTCCGCGATAGTGCTGTTATTGCTGTATTTAGGCTTTAAGATTTTTGACTCGATGCTCGGGAGCGGCTTTGTCCGCCTGATGACCGATTTTCTGGGATATATCGACATACCGGACGATTTTGTCGCGAAGCTTCAACCTGTTTTCATTCAGTCAGTCAAATATTTTCTGATACTTTGCGGGCCGGTTCTCGCGATATCCCTTGTATCCGGCGTTATCGTAAACTATCTGCAGGTCGGCTTTATGTTCCGGCCGAAGCTGCTCGCGGTTAAACTGAGCAGGATTAACCCGCTCGCGGGCTTTAAACGCATATTCTCGATGCGCTCGCTTACGGAGATGCTGAAAGCCGTTCTTAAGCTGATAATTGTCGGAAGCGTCGTGTATTTCGAGTATAAAAAAAGCCTTTCGGGCATACCGAATTATATAAATATCGGGTTTTCCCGCGTTATAACAATCATATGGGACACGCTCTGCGAAATCATCTGGAAGACGGGCATTATTTTTCTGATTCTCGGGCTCTTCGATTACATATATCAATGGTGGCAGCATGAAAAGAACCTGCGCATGACAAAGGAAGAAGTCAAGCAGGAGTATAAGCTGCTCGAGGGCGACCCGAAAATCAAGGCGCGTATCAGAGAGGCTCAGCGCCGTATCGGCATGAGAAGGATGATGCAGCAGATTAAACATTCCGACGTGGTTATCACGAACCCGACCCATTACGCGGTCGCGCTCAAATACGACGACAACGCGGACCCCGCGCCCCGGGTCACGGCAAAAGGCGCAGGCTTCGTTGCGTTAAAGATTAAAGAAAAAGCGCGCGAGCATAACATTTATATAGCCGAGAACCCGCCGCTCGCGCAGACGCTTTATCGCACGACGGATATAGACGAGGTTATACCCGAGGATTTATACCACGCGGTAGCGCAGATACTCGCCGTTGTGTATCGCGCCAAATCCGGCAGTTAACTTAGGGGGAGATTCAGATTAAAACTGGTGAAATATTCTTAGCGGTTTGCGTGCTTGCGGTGATTGTTCTGATTATTATCCCGTTAGACACGGTGTTTCTCGATTTTCTGCTGATACTGAATCTGGCGGTATCGCTTATTATTCTGTTGTCGACGCTGTATATGCGCGAGGCTCTGGAGTTTTCGATATTCCCGTCGCTTCTGCTCATTACGACAATATTCAGACTCGGCCTTAACGTATCTTCAACACGGCTGATACTCGGCAACAACGGTGACGCCGGGCATGTTATCGAAACCTTCGGAAGCTTTGTCGTACAAGGGAATATCGTCGTAGGCTTTGTTATATTTTTAATCATTATCATCGTGCAGTTCATTGTAATCACAAAGGGCGCCGAGCGCGTTTCGGAGGTCGCCGCGCGCTTTACGCTCGACGCTATGCCGGGCAAGCAGATGTCAATTGACGCGGATTTAAACTCCGGGCTTATAAACGAAACGCAGGCGCGGCAAAGGCGGCAGAAAATCCAGCGCGAGGCGGATTTCTACGGCGCGATGGACGGCGCGAGCAAATTCATAAAGGGCGACGCGATTGTCGCGATTATCATCACGGTTATAAACTGCGTCGGCGGTATAATCATAGGTATGGTCTCCGGAAGCATGGAGATAGAGGACGTACTGCAGGTCTACACGCTTGCCACGGTGGGCGACGGACTTGTCAGCCAGCTTCCCGCGCTTATGATATCAACCGCGATGGGTATCGTAGTTACCAAGGCCGCGTCCGAAAACGGCCTGAGCGAGGAGCTGACGCACCAGCTTTTTTCAAAGCCGATAGTTCTTATAATATGCGGCGTGCTGCTTATTTCAATGATTATTATGCCCGGGTTTCCGAAGCTGCCCCTTATTGTTTTAGGCGGTTTGTTCATATTCCTAGGCATGATGAAAAGGGAGGATACCTCGCGGGGCGGCGAGATTGACGTTAAGGAGGAAATAGAACGCGAGGCGGCGGAGGAGCGCCGTCCCGAAAACGTATATTCGCTTCTTAAAATCGACCCGATTGAGCTTGAGTTCGGTTACGGTATTATCCCGATAGCGGACACGAACCAGGGCGGTGATTTGCTCGACCGCGTGGTCATGATTCGCCGCCAGTGCGCGCTGGAGCTCGGGCTGATTGTGCCCGTTGTCCGGCTTCGCGACAATATCCAGCTCGCGCCGAACGAGTATGTGATAAAAATAAAGGGCAACGAGGTCGCGCGGGGCGAGGTTATGCCGGATTACCTGCTCGCGATGAATTACGAGGACGCAAAAGAGGAGATTGAGGGCATACCCACAAAGGAACCCGCGTTCGGTATGCCCGCGAAATGGATACCCAAGAAAATGCGCGACCGCGCAGAGCTTCTCGGCATAACCGTGGTGGACACGCCGTCGGTTATCTCGACGCATCTAACCGAGGTCGTAAAGCGCTACGGTCACGAGCTGTTAGGCAGGCAGGAAACACAGGCGATTATTGAAAACCTGCGCGAGACGCACCCGTCGCTTATCGACGAGGTGGTACCCAAGCTGGTTTCCGTGGGCGAGCTTCAGAAGGTGCTCGCGAACCTGCTGCGCGAGGGTATTCCGATACGTGATATGGTTACGATTGTCGAGACCTGCGGCGACTACGCGCCCGTTACAAAGGACACGGACATACTGACGAGATACGTAAGGCAAAACCTCAAGCGTACCATTTCCCGCAGGTTTTTCCCCGACGGCCGCGCCGCGGTGATTACGCTTTCCCCCGAGCTTGAGCAGATAATATCCGAGAGCGTCTATCAAACCGAAAGCGGCTCGTATCTGTCACTCGAACCGGACAAAATCCGCGCGATAATAGGCAACCTATCCGAGGAATTAAACCGGCTTATGATGCAGGGCATACAGCCCGCCGTTCTCACGTCGCCGACGGTGCGCGATTATTTCAGGGGCATTATCGAGCAGACTTTTCCCGATGTTGTCGTATTAAACTACAATGAGCTTGATCAATCTTTGCAAATACAATCGGTAGGGGTGGTTGGTGTATAAATGGCCGTTATCAGAAGTTATATCGCCGAAACGAAAAAAGAGGCCTTCGATAAGGTTAAGCTTGATTTGGGCTGCGACGCGGTTATTATCAGTACGCGGAAAATCAGGAGGAAGGGCTTTGCCAATATTTTTAAAAAGCCGGCCTTCGAGGTTACCGCGGTAAGCGACTCCGACACGCCGCAAAAGCGCGCGGACAAGCCGCAGGCCGCTCCGGAGCGTGACAGGCGGATAGAAACACTTGAAAAAAAGATTACGCAGGTAAGCGATACCGTGGGGAAAATCTATCAGAATATCGACTGGCTGAAGCTGAAACAGATTACCGAAGCCGACCCGAGGATACAGAAGCTTTACGATACCCTTGTCGGAAACGGTATAAGCCCCGACGGTGCGGATAAGCTCACAGGCATGGTCCTTGAGGCCGCGGCCGAGGATGAGGATTTAACGGAAGCGATGACCCGGGTTATTGTCGGGGTCCTCGGCGAGCCGTCTCCGATAAGCTTAAACCCGGGCAAAAGGAAGGTTGTACTCTTTGCGGGTCCCACCGGGGTCGGCAAAACCACGACGCTTGCGAAAATAGCTGCGGGCTTTGCCTTAAAGCAAAACATAAAAATCGCGATAATTACGGAGGACACGTACAGAATAGGCGCGGTCGAGCAGCTTCGGATATACGCGGATATACTCGGCTTGCCGATGCATGTTGTATATTCTCCGGAGGAGTTTCTAAAGAAAATCGAGGAAACAAGCGATTTTGACCTTGTGCTTGTGGATACAGCGGGCAAAAACACGGATGATACCGAATACAGAAAGACAATACGGAGCATGGTAAAATGCCCGGCCGATATTGAGGTGCATCTTGTAATCAGCGCCGCGACAAGCGCCGCGAACACCGTTAAAATAATAGACAGCTATTCTTATTTAAACGATTATAAGATACTCTTCACAAAGCTTGACGAGGCAAAAAGCCCCGGATTGATTCCCGAAACAAAGCTTTTCGCGTCAAAACCCTTGTCCTATGTCACTTACGGGCAAAACGCGGCTTCGGATATTTCCGAGGCAAACCCGGCCGAAATCGCTAAAACCGTATTGGGCTTGACATAAAATACTAATGAAATCAAAAAAACATGCCGATATATTAATTAAGCGATAAAACCGGTATACGGTTTAATAATTACAGAGAAAAAACAGGAGGAAAACCGAATGAACAAAGTACTTATTGTAGACGATGCCGCGTTCATGAGAGCGACGCTTAAAAACATGCTCGAACGCAACGGATACGAGGTTGTCGGGGAGGCGGACAACGGCGAAATCGCCATCAAGAAATATCAGGCGCTTATACCGGATATTGTGACAATGGACATTACAATGCCTAAAATGGACGGGATAAAATCCCTCCAGGCAATCAGGGCAATAAATAAAAACGCTAATGTTGTCGTTATTTCCGCGATGGGCAAAGAGAATTTAGTCAGACAGGCCATAATTCACGGCGCGAAGGGCTTTATACTCAAGCCGATAAAAGAAGACCATCTTATAAAAACGCTTGACAAGGTTCAAGGCAAATAAATGTAATTAAGCGGGTGACTTCTTGGAAAGGGTTATTGGAATAGGGGAATACTGCGTTTCCGGCGACACGGAGGATATACTGAAGATATACGGGTTGTCCTCATGCATCGGGTTGGTTATGTATTGCCCGGATATAAAGGTTTTGGGGCTCGGACATTTTTTGTTGCCGGATTCCGGAACAAATAAGATTCTAAGCGGTATAAGTCCGGCATATTTCGTGGATACCGGAATAGAAGCCATGATAGAAAAAATCTGCCTGACTTACGGGTACAGAAAAGAAAATATCGAGGTGAGCGTTTACGGCGGTGCCGCGGCTAAAACCTCCGACGATATTTTTAATATCGGAAAGAGAAATATAATCGCGGTAAAAAAGAAAATCGCCGAGCACCGGCTGAAAATCAAGTACTCGGACATCGGCGGCAGAATATGCCGGACGCTTATCGTTTGTGTGGAGGACGGTGAACCGGTATTAAAGCTTCAGAAGGGGTTGAAAACAGAAGACACACCCTTGCTGCAAGGGATAAAATAGGATATATCAAAGAAAGTATAAGGAGTAGCATTGTATGAATACGGCATATATAGAAAAATTCATAGCCGCGGGAAAGACTGTATTTGAATCCTTTGGAATGAATGTGGAAACGGGGGACATTTCATATAAAACATCACCGTATCATGCGGATAATCTGGTTATAGTCATAGGTCTTACGGGGGATCTGCACGGGCAGGCTATCATAAGCACGCAGCATAAAACCGCGTGCAGCATATCATCAGTCATGATGGGCGGGGATATCGCGAGCTTCAACGAGGAGGTCAAAAGCGCGATAGCCGAGCTGTCCAATATGATTACGGGAAACGCCATAACGCTTCTGTCGCAGGCGGATATATTCCTGGATATGACTCCGCCGTCCGTTCTTACCGGCGAAAACATGTCAATATCCGCGATATCGAAAAGCCTGATAATCCCGTTTATAATCGACAACGGAATAATGGAGCTGTCACTGTGCGCTAAGGAACTCGCGACCGATTGAAAAAAACGCCCCGAAAAGGGGCGCTTTTTTGTTATTCGCTCTCGCCTTCGAGGATATACTCCTTTGACGCCTTCCAGTACTCGGCGGACTCGACGGGCGCGTTGTCCAACTGCCAGAACTGTGTCATCATGCGCTCGCGCACAACGTCCTTTTTGCCGTTTTCGGAAAGATAGCGTATAAACTCCCCG
>JAAYXM010000061.1 GCA_012515925.1 Clostridiales bacterium | reverse complement strand
CCATGAAACTATATGTAAGTACATGGATTTATATAACGGAAAAGTACGAAAATATGGGATTTATTGAGGTTTATGAAGGAATATAGAGATATGAAAAGGCTGTTTATCCAACGATACCTAATTTCATTTGCTTTATTTCAGTCCTTTTTCGTTTTAATCCCGGGTCAGGAACAGAACGCCGAGCGTGTTCGGGCCGCAGTGCGACGATATGACGCCGCTTGCGCGCGTAACATGTATTTCCTCAAAGCCGCCGCGCGCGGACACGAGCTCTTTGACCATGTCGATATACTCGTTGTCAATGCCCGAATGTGTGACGAAAGCGCGGTCTTTTTTTATGTTCGTATAGGTGTCGAACAGCTCGTTCGTATACTGCTCCAAAACCTTTTTCAGCGGGCCGCGGTATTTTTTTATCAGGCTCATTCTGCCGCCGTCCCGGTTGTTCACGGCGATACACGGCTTAATTTTAAGCAGGTTCGCGCCTAAGTATTCAACCGTCGAACATCGCCCGCCGGCGCGCATGAATTCCAGCGTGTCTATAACAAAGCTCGCCTGCGAGTTTTTAACCAGGCCGCTCACTTCACTTTGTATCTCGGCCGCCTCCATGCCGCGCGCGATGCGCTCCGCGGCTTCGATTACTAAAAGCCCGATGCCGGTGGACAGATTCTGCGAATCTATCGGGAAAACCATTCCCGGAAGGTCGGCCGCCGCGACACAGGCGTTCTGGTATGAGCTCGATATGCCCGAGCCGATATTCACGTGTATAACCTGATACCCCCGGTCGGTCCATTTTTTAAAGTATTCCAGATACTCTCCGGGATTGACCGCCGCCGTGCGCGGCAGCAGTTTTTTCTGTCTCCATGCGTCGTAAATTTCCTCGGGGGAAATCTCAATCCCGTCCTTGTATTGCTTGCCGTCTAAAACAATATGCAGCGGGAAGTAATTAATTTCGTAGCGCGCTCCTAATTCCTCTCCGAGGTCGCAGGTGCTGTCCGCGCTCAGTATTATCTTATTTCCCATAGAAACATTCCCACCTCTTAACTTCTGTTTAATTATTTAAATTATATCCTAATCACCGAAAACAGGCAAGGAATTTTGAAATTCTCCCCGTTACGGTTTTGACAGCGCGGTATTCCCGGCAATTAAAAGCTCTTTCACTTTCCCCAATGGGGAAACGAGATTACAGAATAAAAGCCCGTTCTTTTTCCCCCTTTGGGGAAAAAAATATAAAATACTAAACCTTGTTCTCTCTCCCCGGCGGGAGAATAGGATTACAGAATAAAAAGCCCGTTCTTTTTCCCCCTTTGGGGAAAAAAATATAAAATACTAAACCTTGTTCTCTTTTCCCGGCGGGAGAATGAGATTACAATAAAAAACCCCGAAATACGACGGGTCGCAGTCCGGGTTTTTTATTCTTGAATATTATACGTGGTTTACTCCGCGTCGGCCTGCGCCTTATTGCTCTGAAGCTTTGTCGCAAGCTTGCTTTTCTTGCGCGCCGCGTTGTTTTTATGCAGAATGCCTTTCTTAACCGCTTGGTCAATACACTTAGCGGCGGCCTTCAATGCGTCCGGAGCCTGTTCGCTGCCCTCCGATATCGCGATTTCACATTTTTTAACGGTGGTTTTCAGCGCGGATTTCGCCGCCTGATTGCGGCCCGCGTAAACCTTCGACAGCTCTGCGCGCTTCTTAGCGGATTTAATATTGGGCACAGCGTCCACCTCCTTAATCATAAATTTTCGTTACCGAGTTATTTTATCACCAAACCCCGAAAAATGCAAGGCCGAATTTTTATGAAATGCGAGTTTAATAAATATTAAACTCATATTTGTTTTTTGGTATATATGTGATATACTAATATTACCAATTTTTATAAATAAAGGGGGAAATAAAAAATGAACAAAAGGCTGTTGTCGCTTGCCGTCTCGCTGATTATGCTGTTTTCCTGCTTTGTTTGCGCCGAAGCGAAACCGGCGCAGGAAACCGCGGTCGAACACCTTATAGAGCTTGGCGTTATGGAAGGCTATCCCGACGGCTCTCTCGGGCTTGAAAAGCCCGTTACGCGCGCCGAGTTTGCCAAAATGATTGTATTGGCCGCCTCGCTTACACCTCAGGATATCCCGAAATTCGTTGATGTTTCTGAAACCCACTGGGCATATGAGTATATCGGCGCCGCGGCAGACGCGGGCATAATCGGCGGCTTCGGCGACGGTACCTTTAAGCCCGATGACAATGTGACATATGAACAAGCGATAAAGATGGTTACGCTCGCGTTTTATTACATTAAACGGGATTATCCGATTGGATACATCAGCACAGCCATGGATAACGGTATACTGGACAGTATTCCGGCTGTTGTCGGAGAACCCGCTACACGCGGGAATACCGCGCTTCTGATTTATAACGCGATAATGTCCAAAAAAGAAGCCGCCGAAATAGAAAGGCTTGAAGAGCTGGCTATTGAAAAAGCGGAGGAAGAGGAAAGTTACGATTATTCGGGAGGCGGCGGTTCATCGGCTCCTATGCCCGGCGGCGGTGCCGCGTCCGCGCCGCCTCCGGGAATAATAGCGGGCACGCCGTCAACCGGTTACTTTAATACCGAAGAATATACACAAGAGGAAGAGAATATTTTTAAAAACACCGGGCTCAACCCGTTATCGACCTTCTCGATTGATGTTGATACCGCGTCTTACAGCAATATGCGCCGGTTTATTTTAAACGGCCGATTCCCGACGGCAGGGTCAATCCGCACAGAAGAGCTGATTAATTACTTTGACTACGATTATCCTCTGCCGGATGGCGGACGCCCGTTTTCAGTCACGACGGAGGTCGGCACATGCCCGTGGAACCCGGACAACAAGCTTGCGTTAATCGCGATTAAAGGCGACGAAATCCCCTTGGCCGAACGCAAGCCGTGCAATATTACGTTTCTCATTGATACGTCCGGGTCCATGTTTAGCTATAATAAACTGCCGCTTGTCAAGAGGTCGGTAGCCCTGCTCGTCAATCAGCTGAATGAAAAGGATACCGTTTCCATAGTTACTTACGCCGGTTATACAAGGGTTCTGTTGGACAGCGTTCGCGGAAGCAATAAAAACAAAATTTTAGAGGCTGTATACGGGCTTAACTCTTACGGCTCAACCGCGGGCGCGTCCGGCATCAACATGGCGTACGACCTTGCCACGAAGAATAAAATTGAAGGCAATAACAGGATAATCCTTTGTACCGACGGCGATTTCAACGTGGGTATTTCAAGCACGGCGGAGCTTGAAAAGCTTATCGAGGAAAAGCGCGAATCCGGTATTTACCTGAGTGTTTTGGGCTTCGGCATGGGCAACTACAAGGATAACCGAATGGAAACTCTCGCTGACAAGGGCAACGGCAATTACGCCTATATAGATAATATCCGCGAGGCGAAAAAGGTTTTGGTCGACGATATGATGAAAACCCTGTATACCATCGCCAAAGACGTTAAGATTCAGGTTGAATTCAACCCGAAGCAGGTTAAGGAATATCGCCTGGTAGGATATGAAAACAGACTGCTTCAGGACGAGGATTTCGAAGACGACACTAAGGACGCCGGAGAGCTTGGCGCGGGCCATACCGTCACCGCGCTGTACGAGCTTGTCATGGGGGATGCCGGGGGCACGGCGGATTTGCGGTATCAGGACAGTGTATATAAGGACAGCTCCGAGCATATGTTTGTTAAGCTCAGATACAAGACACCCGCCGGAAGCGAGAGCATACTTATTGAAAAGCCCGTTGTATTAAGCGATTCGTCGGAAAGCGCCGGCGAGAATTTCAGGTTTGCGTCCGCTGTCGCGCAGTTCGGGATGATGCTTAACAAATCCGAGTATCTGAAATCCGTCACCTATGACGATATAATCGAACAGGCGAAGTCCGCGCTGGGTAACGACAGGTTCGGGCTTAGAGCCGAGTTTGTCCAGCTTGTCGGCCTGGCGAAATATATAGACGGCCTGTCATAAATCCCGCTGAATATACTAAAGCCGCTCGCATTTTAGCGGGCGGCTTTTTTGCTTCTTATCTTTCGAACATGCGGAGCAGACGCAGATAGTGGTTCGCCTCGCGCAGAACATGGTTGCCAAGAAGCGGGATTATTATGGATTTTATCTGACACGCAAGTATGCCCTGAGTACCCTGTTCCTTGAAATCCCTTAATTCCTGAGTTGCCCTGAGACTCTCCTCGGTAACCCTCTCCCGCGGCGCGGTCATATCTATTGCCGCCTTAGCCTCGGCGGTCAGCCTGTCGAATACATCCCCGAAATTGTCTGCTAAATCGAATAAATCGTTTTCCGTGGGGTCAAGCAATCCGCGGATAAATTTCGCGTGCTCCGCCATCTGCCTGTTCCAGAAGAATTCCAGATTCAACGCTTCTCTTTCCGCGCCCGGCTGCTCCCTGTTCTGCAGCCTTTGAAGCATCTGCAAATACAGCCGCGCCTCGCGAATAATATGGGTGATAAGCAGCGGGTAATTAACCGTAAACATCCGGCAGGATAGTACGCTTGACAGAATATTTTCCTTAAACCGTATCAGGCCGGAGGTTAAATCAATCGCCCTTTGGTTAAGCGCGTAAACCCGTCTTTCGAGCGCCGGGGTTGCCTCCGCTCCGTCCCCACCCGCGAGGCCGGCTTCGGACTGCGTTATTCCGGCGGGTATCTGTATGCCCGTAAAGAACGACGACGCGCTTTCAGCCTCCTGCGTATACCGGGTCACTACCTCTCCCGAACGCAGCACCGCCGGGCTGGCCACGCCGTTTGCGAGCGATACGGCTTCGGTCAGCAGTCTGTCAAACTCCTTGCGGAACTCGTCCGCCCTTCCGATAAAGCCAACATCCCTTTGCGTAAACCCTATCTGAAGGAAAAACGAGTGTTCTTTCATTATTCTCGCGAAAAACAGATGTAAGTCAAGCGATTGACGCGCAAATTCCAGACCCGAAAGCATAATAACTCCCCCTAATTATATTTATATGCCATATTATGCTTGCGGGGGAGTATATGCAACAACTTTCCGCGCACGAAAGGCGGTTTATATTTATTCCCGCCGTGCGTACTCTTTTCGCCATTGCAGCGGGGTTTTTCCCGTTTGCTGCCGGAACACTTTTATAAAATAGCTGAAATCGCTAAACCCCGCCGCGTTCGCGATATCCGTCACGGAATAGTCCGTATTCTGCAAAAGCTCCTTGGCGTCCTCGATTTTCAGTATGTTGCAGAAGCTTCTCAGCGAATGCCCGCTTGCTTTTTTGAATATGTGACTTATGTATGATTTACTGTAATTGAATTCGCGGGCAATGTCGTCGAGTCGAACGCTGCTGTGACGCTCCCGCACATAGTGCAAAACACGCTGAAAACTGTTTTTCTCCATGCCGCCGGGGCTTTCAAACTCCTGACACAGCAAAACAAGCATGGCCGCAAGGGGCGGTATAACCTTATTTAAAAAATCAACGGGCACAGGCTCCCCGGAAAGGCTCCGCTCATATATTTTTTGAAGCTTCCCGCTTTTGAAACGCTTATTGCTGCCGTTTCTGAAGCCGCTCACGCTGATAAACCCGAAAACGTTGTTTTTATGCTTTACGGCATAAATATACTCTAAAACATCCGCATGGCATACCCCCGTAAAGCTGCTTCGCTCCGCGCATTTCGCGATAACCTTCCTTTGACACTCAATGCACTTTTCGGTAAGTTTTTTCGACAGCTTGATGTGCATGCAATACGGGTTTGTGTGCTTCGACAGGGATAAAAGCTCAACAAACCCCAGGCGGCTCAGCTGTATCGATACGTCCGCTCTGAAGTCCCACATGGCAATGAGCAGCATAAGGGTTATGGCGACCTGCGCCCTTT
>JAAYXM010000060.1 GCA_012515925.1 Clostridiales bacterium | reverse complement strand
TGGACAATCAGGTCATGCACGCCTAAAATCCCGTCATAGGACAGCACCATATCCTTTATTTTCCCGACAAGCTCGGGCGAGGGCGAACGCCCCAGAAGCGGCGACAGCGTATCGCGTATTATACCCACGCCCGCGTAGAGTATAATCGCGGAAACGAGTATTCCGGCAATACCGTCCATCGGCAAATCCGTATAACCCGAGGCTATGACCGAAACCAGCGTCGCGCCGGTTGCCAGCACGTCGAAAACCGAATCCGCGGCGGCCGCCGAGACCGCCGATGAGGATATGCGCTTAGACACGGTGTTATTGAACCGGTTAAGCCAGAGCTTTACGAGTATCGACGCGCAAAGTCCGATTATAACGGGCAGGCTTGACGCAACGGGCATAGGGTTGATAATTTTAATCACCGAGCTTTTCAGGATTTCAAAGCCCGCGTACATAATCATAAACGAAACTATAAGCCCCGCGATATACTCGATTCTGCCGTGGCCGTACGGGTGCTCGTTGTCGGCAGGCTTTGACGCCATTTTAAACCCGATTAAAGTCACCGCCGAGGAGCCGCAGTCGGAGAGGTTGTTCACCGCGTCCGCGGTAACGGCGATACTTCCGGACATCGCGCCGAGAAAGAATTTAACCGCGGACAAAAGGGCATTGCAGACAAGCCCGACGATGCCGGACACCATGCCGTATCGGGTGCGCACCAATGGGCTTTGAGTGTTTTTATGGTCCTTTATCAATAACGCGATAATGAGCCTTGTCATCAAATAACCGACCTTCGTTATATTTTAAGCAGCGCGCGCGCGAGGTTCTCTGTTACCACGCGCCGGGTAAGCGGCCCGGAGGAGCTGACGTCGATTCTTATGTCCGGGTTTATCCGCGTGAGATATTTAATCAGTATGCCGGAGGTAACGGGTGTATTCGCGTCCAGCCCGTCCGGATTGCCGGGCTTAAGAAGCCCGTCTCTTACCGCGACGGGAAACGCGTGAAAATACGGGTGCGCTGGGGTTATCCCGTATGCTTTGGCAATCTGCTCGGACTCCTGCGGAGCATGGAAATTCCCGTCGACGTAATCGCAGAACTCACGGTGCAGCTTAGCGGGCAGAACGCTCATCATCACAAGCTCGCCGAAATTCGCGATTCTGTCCGGCTGGAGCGTGTTATTCCTGTACGCGACACAAAAGCCCGCGTTTATGAGCTCGCGCGCGTATTCAAATACCGGTTCGGTATCGCCCGTGTCCTCAAACGGGGAAAGCTCTAAAAGCTCGGACACGGTAATCACGCTGTAGCCCTTCTCCGTAAGAAGCTCAAGCTGCTTATCCAGCGCGTCCGCTACAGGTGTGCGCCGCGCCATGTTGCAGCCGTCCTTCTGGAATATAATCTGCCCGGAAAGCGCGTCGGGGTCAGCCTTAAGCGCCGCCTCAAGCGGGCGTATCATGTTTGAAACCTCTTTTTCATAGTCGCTTACGAGCCACCCGCCGCCGTCGAAGCTCGCGGCGAGGTATTGATAGTTCATATACCTGTACGCGTCGTAGGCGCTGTGCCCGTCGCGGGTCCTGTCCACATAATGGGGCGGGCGCCCCGCGCGTATCTTGTGTTTATAGTATTTTTGCACAAGCTCGTCAAGCTTTTTAAGGTCGGAAATCACCTCGTGTATATTGTCAAAGCATGCGCGTTTCCCGTAAATCAGCCTGATTTTGCCGAACAGTATATGCGCATAGCCGTGGTTTGTTATCTCATGTCCTTCCCCGATAATGCGCTCGGCAAGATCCGGCTGGTTTTTAACGCCCGCAAGCTTGTCCGTGTTTATATCCGGGTAGTGGTCGTAACGCACGCCGCCCCAAGTAAAGGAGCCTTCTTTCCCCGCGACGTCCGGGTAGTTGTTCTCGGTGGTTCCGATAACGTCGAACGTGCCCTTTGCGTTGTATTTCTTTAATACATCGAGAATATGCCCGGTAAGCGACGCCGCCGTGTTATTGGGGTTTGGCGGCATGGCGCACGGGCCGTCGTCAAACGTCATGGCAACATACCGCTTACCCGTAAGCGGCGCGACCCGCTCAATCCTGCGCACCGGGCTTAAAAACCGCCCGGCTCTTTGCTTTAAGTATTGTTTATAGCCGGTTTTCGCCTTTCTCGCCAAATCGTAAATTATCATGAAATCATTCCTTATTCTTTATACTGTCTATGCTTTTCCAGTCCTCAAGATACCCGGCCTTTAACCCGGGCAGAAAACCGATAAACCTCATAATCGAAATAAACGCCGTATAAACAAAAAGCGCGGCAGCCCGCAACAGCTTCACGGGGCTGCGCCCGGCAATCGCCGATAGATAACGGCTTAATACCTTATAATACGGGGAAGCCGTGCCCGCGTAGACAACGCCGTCTCCGGCCATGAGCTTTTCCCTGATAATCCCGAGCACCTGACTTCGGTTTAAGTCCTTGATATCAAAATCGCCGCACTCCCAGTACGCGCGCCCTACCTCGCCGGCGAAATGCGCGTCGCTTCCCGCCGAAAAGGGCTTGTCGAGGGTAAGGCAGGTGGTCTGGGCGCTGAAATTCGCGTCCTTTATTCTCGAATGCTCGGCGCGCGCGTTATATATCTCAATCCCGTCCAAAGCCTTCCACAACTCGATATCCCGGAATATCCCGGGTGAAAACGGATGCGCTATGAACACAATCGCGTCCTGCGCGTGCGCCGCGTCGATAACCTCGCGCCAGGAGTACTGCCCCTTCTCGTTTTGCGTAAGCTCCTTTTCAATAGGGTTTTTAAGAAAATACACAAGCAGGTGCCCGCCGTCGGTGGAGTATTCACACGCCGGGATTATAATCAAATCCTCAAGCTGCGGGTATTCCAGAAAGATGTTATGGTCCGTCACCGCGACGCCGGCAAGTCCCGCTCGCTTCGCGACGGAATACAATCCGTCCGGCGTAAGAGCCGAGTCTTTTGATTTTACCGTGTGAACATGCAAATCAAATTTCATAACAGACCCCGATCTTTTATCCTGTCCCTTTTACCGAGCGCGGATTTCAGATACATATACGACACCTTGAAATCCGCGAGGGAAAGCACGCCGTCACTGACACGCGGGTTTAACAAATCACGGACAAAGCCCGCGGCAAAGCCCGCCTTATTCGATTTTATCCTTAAATACCCCGAAAAAGAAAGCAAATCCTGTAGAATAAACCGGACTTTTTTATTAAGCCTGTATTCCTGTTTGATTTCAACGCCGGCCTTATCGCCCAGTGCCGCGCGGTAAAGCGAAAACGGGATGTCGCAGCCCGCGGCGACCGAGAGCGCCGTACTCCCCCAGAACCGCGGGTTTATCTCCATAAGCTTAAAGCCTGTCTCCGGGCTGCCCTTAAATTCCACCATCGCGACGCCCGTCCATTCGAGCGCGCGCAGTATGGTAATCGCGTATTTTACCAATTCGTCGTTCCAGACGCTGACGCAAAAGCTTGAAGGTCCGCCGGACACCGGATATTCGCGAATCCGCCTGTGGCAGAAAACGCTCACCGGATTATGGTTTTCATCAAAAACCGCGGATACCCCGTAACCGTCGCCTTGTATGTATTCCTGAACAAGCGGGTACTCTGATACTTCGTGCATTTTGGTATAGCTTGATATAAACTCGCGGCTGTCGTATACTATACGATAGCGGTCCTGCGGGGAAAGCCCCAGAAGCTCGCCCGAGATCAGCTTTATAACGGCGGGGTATTTAATCCGCCCGGCAAGGTTCGGGATATCCTCGCCCTGCATAAGACGCGTGGTTTCGGGGCAGGGCACTCCGAGGCCGCGGGCAAGCTCAAGCAGCGCGCTCTTGTCATTCGCGAGCGTTATACTCTTAATATCTGAAACCGCGACACGCGCCCACTTAGAAACCTCTTCCCTGTTTTCGCTTATCGCGAGAACCGAATCCATGCCCACCGGTATTATAACGGGCGGGGTTTCACAGCCTGACGCGTATCTCCGCAGCGCGTCAAAAAAACCGCGCGCGTCGCTGTCCGGCGCCGGATAGAGCAGGTTCCCCGCCGTGTACTTTGAATAAAAGCCGAGTGCCGCGCAGGGCTTTGTGGATTCGCGCTCGGCCGCGATAACCTTTATCCCGCGCCTGCCGAGACAGCGGATAACCGGAACGCTCATGCGGTAGCGCACATCCGTAACTATTGCGCAGGGCTTATCTATGGCAAACACCACCATTAAACTGACAATCTTATTACGTACATACCGAATATTGGATATATTATACCATTATTGGTGCTGTTTTAACAAGTTATTTCTCCCTGCCGCGAACAAAAACGTCAAACTTGCGGTTGTTAAATCACGTATATTGATGTAAAATACTATTGTAGCTTTTTGCGCTCTTTTGCGCAAAAATTGTATAAACGGGCTTTAAGCCCTTTAACGCTCGCATAAAACAGGAGGTTATTTATTTAATGAAAAGAGTTAAGGTTCTCTTAATCGGCGCCGCGTTCAGCGCGGATTTGCACATGGACGGATATTCAAGATGTACGGATATTGCGGAAATCGTCGCGATTTGCGATAAGGATCCAGACCGCGTAAAAGCGCTCGCGGAGCGTTATAATGTTACGGATTACGCGGCGTACGACGATATGTTCAAGGCCATTGACGAGGTTGAATGCGACGTGGTCGATATCTGCCTCCCGAATTTCCTGCATGTCGAGGCCGCAAAGCACGCGTTTAAAAAGGGCAGGCATGTAATCTCCGAAAAGCCGCTCGCGACAACCGTCGAGGACGCTAAAGCCATGGTGGACGCGGCAAACGCCGCGGGCAAAAAGCTCTACTACGCCGAGGACTGGCTTTTCGCCCCCGCGTTAAACCGCGCGCTTGAGGTTATAGACGAGGGCGCTATCGGCAAGCCGATGTTTATCCGCGCCCGCGAATGCCACTGCGGTTCGCATTCCCCGTTTGCCCAGACTATAAAATACTGCGGCGGCGGTTCGATGGTGCACCTTGGCGTGCATCCCGTATGCTTCCTGCTCGCGCTGAAGAACAACCGCTGGAGCGAGCTTACCGCTTTAACCTCGGGCGGCGGGGAGAATAACCTGCAGCACAAGAAAATGGAGGGTGAGGACTGGGCTGCCGCGCTCATGCGCTTTGAGGACGGCACCACCGCCGTGGTCGAGGCCAACTACGTCACCACGGGCGGCATGGAGGATGTTATCGACTTTTACGGCGACAAGGGCTGCATCCATGTCGATCTGACCTTCTCGTCCGCGCTCAACGTTTACTCCATACCGGGCTTGTCGTATACCGTCGAAAAAGCCGAGATTACCACAGGCTGGTCAAAGCCCGCGGTGGACGAGAAGTTTAACTTAGGCTACATAAACGAAATCCGTCATTTTATGGAAAGCGCGCGCGACGGCAAGGACGCGAAGGTCGGACTTCGCGGAATCGACGGTTATGAGGCGCTTAAGGTTATTAACTTAATTTATAAATCCGCCCGTGAGGGTGTTTCCATCAAAAACGACGGCTTACAGAAATAAATTACCGGAGGAAGAAAATATGTCAGGCAACTATAATCTGCCGGTTGAGATTGCCGGCGTCAAATTCAGAAACCCGTTTTTCGTTGCCTCGGGACCTACCACAAAGAGTGTCGAGCAGCTGAAAAAAATCGAGGAATGCGGCTGGGGCGCCGCGAGCATCAAGCTCACTATCGACCCCGCGCCGTACATCAACAGGGTTCCGCGCTACGCGGTGTTTAATGACCGTAACGCGCTGTGCTTTACCGCCGAGAAGCGTTTGACGTTTGAACAGGGCTTAAAGCTCATGCGCGACGCGAAGAAGGTTCTCAAGGAGCTTAAGCTGTTCGCGAACATTACATACGCGGGCGACGAAGGCGCCGCGGGCTGGGTTAACATGGCGAAGAAATTCGAGGAAGCCGGCGCGGACATTATCGAGCTCAACATGTGCTGCCCGAACATGTCCTTTAACGTCCAGCTCTCCGCGGGCAACGAGAACGCCGCGAAGGTCAAGACCGGCGCGAGCCTCGGTCAGAACGCGGACGCGGTCAGCGAAATTGTTCGCGAGATTAAAAAAGCCATTAAAATTCCGTTGTTTGTAAAACTCACGCCGGAGGGCGGCAGGATTGCTCAGGTTGCCACGGCATTGTACGCGGCAGGCGCGGACGCGGTGGGGGGCACGTCCAACCGTCTTGCGATACCCCCGATTAACCTCGACGACCCGGGCGCTTCCGCGTATCACCTGCAGGACGAGATAAGCATGTCCTGCCATTCGGGCGCGTGGCTTAAGCCGCTCGCGCTCCGCGATACGTACGAGATACGCAAGGTAAACGGCCCCGAGCCCAAAATAATGATGGCGGGCGGTGTCAGAAACTGGCGCGACGCTGTTGAGATGTTCATGTGCGGCGCCGATTTAATCGGCATCTGCGCTGAAACGCTGATGTCCGGCTACGGCTTTATCGGCGAGCTTATCGACGGTGTCCGCGAGTTCATGAGAACGCATGATTACAAGACCACGCGCGACATGCGCGACCTGATTGTTCCACATGTCAAAAGCGCGGCCGAGGTTACGCTGTATAAAGGTCACGCGCATATCATGGAACAGCTTGCCGCGCCGTGCAAGGACGCGTGCCCGGCGCATGTTCCGGCGCAGGCGTATGTCAGAAAGATCGCCGAGCGGAATTTCAAGCGCGCTTACGAGCTTGTGGTGGGCGCGGCGCCCCTCATGGGCGTGTGCGGCCAGGTTTGCAGCCGCCCGTGCGAGAGCGCGTGTACCCGCGGCGTTACGGGGCGCGAGATTCCCATCAGGGATTTAAAGCGGTTTATCCTTGAATACGGAAAGAAAAACAACTGGAAACCGAATATCGAAAAGGCTCCGAAAAACAATAAGAAAGTCGCGGTCATCGGTTCCGGCCCCGCCGGTATCACCTGCGCGTTCCATCTCGCGAAGGCGGGCTATACGGTAACTGTGTTCGAAAAGGAGAACGTTTTAGGCGGTATGCTGCGCTACGCCATACCGGATTTCAGAATGGACAAGAGCGCGATTGACGACGATATCGGGATTTTGAAAGAGCTCGGCGTCACGTTTAAGACAGGCGTTTGCTTCGGCAAGGATATTACCGCCGAAAGCCTTAAGAAGGACGGGTTCGACGCTGTGTTCGCGGGTATCGGCGCGCAGGCAGGCAGGCTGCCCGGCGTGCCCGGCGAGGATTCCGAGGGTATTATAAACGCGATAGATTTCTTAAAAGATGTATATGACGGCAAAAAAGTCAGCGTCGGCAAGCGCGTTGTCGTGTTAGGCGGCGGCTTTACCGCGGTGGACGCGGCGCGTACCGCGAGAAGGCTCGGCGCGCAGGAGGTCTATATCGCCTACCGCCGCACGCGTGACGAAATGCCCGCCACAGGCGACGAGATTATCGAGGCCGAGGAAGAGGGCGTCAGGATTATGTATCTTGTGGCGCCTACGGAAATTGTGTCGGAAAACGGCAAGGTCTCGGCCATTAAGATGAAAACGCAGGTGCTCGAAGAGGCCGACAACAGCGGGCGCCGCCGTCCCGTCGGCGTGAACGACGCGGATTTTGCGCTCCCGTGCGATTTGATTATCTCCGCCGTGGGTCAGAAGCCCGACGCGGCGGGTCTTAATACCGACAAATACGGCATGATTTCGGTAGACGGAAATATGTCTGTCGACGGTTTCGTATACTCGGGCGGCGACGCGGTCGAGGTTCGCAATATAATCTCCGCGATAGCGGACGGTCATAAGGCGGCTTACTGTATCGACAAAAGCCTTTCGGGCGGAAAACCGGCTATTCTGTATACCGGCGAATACCCTAAGGTCAGCGCGGACGCGGTGCTCCGCAGAAACCCGTATTTCACGGACGGCGAAGGCATAGACCTTGCGGCCAAAAGCGGCGCCGAGCGCATACGCGACTTCAAGCCGTTTATCCGCGTTATGAGCGAGGAAGAGGCCGTGGAAGAGGCTTCAAGGTGTTTAAAATGCGGCTGCGGCGAGGGCTGCGAGCTTTGCAAAAATATCTGTACCGACTTTGCCATCAGCAATACCGAGGAGCCGGACTGGGTGGTCGTCGACGAGAATAAATGCGTGGCTTGCGGAATGTGCTACAACCGCTGCCCGAACAAGAATATCGAGATGATTAACCTTAACATAAAGGCATAAAGGAGTTTGGTTTAACAATGTGTAATAATATGTTTTCGCTCGAGGGCAAAGTAGCGGTTGTTACCGGCGCGGGCGGCATACTCTGCGGTGAGATTTCAATGGGGCTCGCAAAAGCCGGAGCCAAAATCGCGCTTTTGGATTTGCGCCTCGACATGGCGGAGAAAAACGCCGAGGCAATCCGGAATCAGGGCTATGAGGCGGCGGCGTTTGAGTGCAACGTGCTTGACAAAAAGAGCATCGAAAACGCGAAGGACGAGGTTTTAAAGAAATTCGGCAGGGTTGACATACTCTTAAACGGCGCGGGCGGCAACAAGCCCGATGGCACAACAAGCGACAAGCTGTCGTTCTTCGATATCCCGCAGGACGCCGTTTCGTGGGTATTCAACTTAAACATTCTAGGAACGATAATGCCCACGCAGGTATTCGGAAAGCTTTTCGCAGAACAGGATTCGGGCTGCGTCATCAACATAAGCTCGATGTCCGCGTTCCACCCGCTTACCCGCACGGTGGCATATTCCGCCGCGAAAGCCGCGGTCAGCAACTTTACCGAGTGGATGGCGGTGCATTTCAACCAGGAATATTCAAAGAATATCCGCGTCAACGCAATCGCGCCGGGATTCCTGCTCACCCAGCAAAACTACTATCTGATGGTTGACGAGAAAACCGGCGGGAACACGCCGCGCGGCGAGTCGGTCCTGCGCAAGACCCCGATGGCGCGGTTCGGCAAGCCCGAGGAACTTGTGGGCGGCGTGATTTACCTTTGTTCGGACGCCTCGAAATTCGTAAACGGCGTTGTCCTCCCGATTGACGGCGGGTTTAACGCGTACTCCGGCGTGTAAATTTTAAATTAAGCTTTTTGCCCCCTGCTAACGCAGGGGGCGTTTTCCGACAGGGGGGGCATATAGAATGAAAATCTATACAAACGGCAAAATCCACACTATGGACGAGAAATTAAGCGTTTTTCAGGCGTTCGCGGTGCAGGACGGAAAAATAGCCGACCTCGGCGAAAGCCGGTTTCTCGCCTCGCGGTATTCCGAAGCCGAAATATGTGACCTCGGCGGCAGAACCGTAATCCCCGGCCTTATAGATTCCCACGCGCACACATACATGGCGGCGGACAGCGAGGCGGAACGCGAGCTTTTTATCCCGCTCTCCGTTCGCGAGCTTTTAGACGATTTAAAAAGGCGCGTACGGGAGGTGCCGCCGGGCGAGTGGGTCGTGTATTTGAATACCTACCCGTTAAGGCTTGACGAGCTACGGTTTCCGACGCTCGCGGAGCTTGACGCCGCCGCGCCGGAAAATCCCGTATCGGTGGACGGGTTCTACGCCGCGCAGCTTAATACCGCGGCGCTAACGCTCATGGATTATTCAAAGCTTCCAAGCGGCGGGCGGGCGGTTAAGAACTCCTCGGGAAAGCTTACAGGAACGCTTCTTAACTCGTATCCGTATTTGTGCGGCTATTATCCCGGCTCGCGCGCGGGCAAAGACGCGTATGTGAAAACCATGCGGTGCTATAACCGCTACGGGATAACAACCGCGATACAGGGCTTTTCGTCCTTTGACGAAATACGCGCGACGCAGGAGCTATACGACAAGGGCACGCAAACCCTGAGACTCCGGCACACCATAAAACTTTTTGGCGAGGACAGGGAAAGCCTCGGCGAGCACATAAAAAAAGCCGCGCCCACAGACCCCGCGTTTTCCCGCGTTTGCTTTATAAAAGACACTATTGACGGCGGGTTTCTGACGGGTACCGCTTATATGGAATACCCGTACAGGAATATCGACAGCGTATTTTCGATAACCGATTGCGGGGATGGATTTAAGGGCAATTACGTCACAAAGTCAGAGCAGCTCGCGGAGTCGATAAGGCTCGCAAATAAGCTCGGGCTTCAGTACTGCGCGCATTGTGTCGGAAGCCTCGCGGCAAAAAAGCTGATAGAAGCATATGAGTTTGTCGCGAAGGCCGAGGATATGTCCCTGCGCCGTCACGCGCTTCTGCACGCGGATTTTCTGGATTATGACATGCTCAGCCGAGCGAAGAAGCTCGGGCTGACCGTGCTGTTTCAGCCGGCGTGGCATTATATGGACGCGCAAAGCCTGCCGCGCGTTATGCTAAACGCGGAGATTGAAAGGTTTATGCCGTACGCGGATATATTGGTAAGCGGCGTTAACGCCGCGGCAGGCAGTGACCACATGGTAAAGCTCGACGCCGATAAATCCGTGAACCCGTACAACCCGTTTATCGGGCTGTATAACATGGTGAGCCGCCGCGGGCGCGACGGTAAAGCTTACGGCGCGGATAAGGCAATCGACCGCGAAAGCGCACTTTTATACTATACGCGCCACGCCGCGAGCGTATGCTTCGACGAGGGTTTAATCGGCACGCTCGAGCCCGAAAAGCGCGCGGACTTCACGGTTCTGGACAGGGATTACTTTAGTTGCGCCGAACATGAAATAAAGGATATCCTCCCCGTCATGACAGTCCTTGACGGCAAAGAAGTATATAAGAATATGTAACATACCCCCGCCCATGACACAAGAAAGCGAGAATCGGAATGTTCAGGGCAATTCGAAACAGATTGAAAGAAGAAATTGTTTTTGCGGTCGCGACAATATTGGCTGCAGTGACATGTTTCTTTGTAAAGCCTTCCATACACGCAATAGATACGAAGGTTATTTTTTCACTTCTTAACCTTATGCTGATAAGCCTCGCGTTTGAGGAACACAAGCTGTTGGACGGGATTTCCGTCTATATTCTGAGTAAGGTGCGAAGTGAAAAAAACATCGGCCTTGTCATGATTCTTACAACGGCGGTGCTCGGGATGCTCTTGACCAACGATGTCGCGCTGCTAACCGTTGTCCCCGTAACAATCACAATGGCACGGAAAGCGGGCTTTGACCCGTTTAAGGTTATTGTTTTAGAGACTGCCGCCGCGAATATCGGAAGCAGCCTTACGCCGTTCGGCAACCCTCAGAATCTTTACCTGTATAATTTTTTTGGGATAGATACAAAAGAGTTTTTTGCCGTTATTGCCCCGTTTGTCATAGCGGGAATGAATGCGCTGATATTGATTAATACGCGAAGCCCGAACAAAAGCATGGATATTAATCTGTCCAAGGTCAGTCTTAAGAATGCGAAAAGGATTGCTTATTATGCAGTTCTTTTTGTACTTGTTGTCCTTTCGGTGCTAAGGCTGCTGGATTACAGGATTATAACTCCGATTGTGGTTGTCTCGGTAATGATTCTGGACCTGAGGCTTATAAAAAAGGCGGATTATTACCTGTTGGGGACCTTCGTAAGCTTTTTTATATTTATCGACAATGTAACGCGTCTTGAAACAGTTAATACATTCGCCGGCAGTATTCTGAATTCGCCGGCAAAGGTTTTTTCCGTATCCGCCCTTTTGTCGCAGATTATCAGTAATGTACCGGCAGCCATTCTCGTAAGCGGGTTTACGGGTTTTTACCGGGAACTGCTTCTCGGCGTCAGCGTCGGAGGGCTCGGAACGCTGATCGCGTCTTTGGCTAATCTAATCTCCTATAAAATCTACTGCAAATCATTCGATACAAAAAAGTATAACGCTTACTTCCATAAGCTTAATTTCTCGCTTTTTATTGTTCTGTCCGTGTTAATACTGATACTTATAAATATATGACCGTGAAAAAGCTCCCGCACTTTGATTCCTCACGAATCGTATGCGGGAGCTTTGCATTTTGCGGTATTTATTATTAAAGTATTGATTTCGCGGTGTTTACGACGTTATCGACGGTGAAGCCGAACTTCTTAAACAGCTCGTCCTTGGGCCCGGACTCGCCGAACCCGGACATGCCGATAACCGCGCCGTCAATTCCCACGTATTTATCCCAGCCGTATGTCGAGGCCGCCTCAATCGCGACTCGCGCGCGAGCGGATTTCGGCAGAACGGATTCGCGGTATTCCGGACTCTGCATTTCAAACAGCGCCATGGATGGCATACTGACGACGCGGACATCTATTCCTTCCTCGCGCAGCCTGTCATATGCCTTATACGCAACCTCGACCTCCGAGCCCGAGGCTATCAGTATCAAATCCGGAGTCTTCTTTTCGGAATCCTTCAGGATATACGCGCCCTTCAGCGCGTCACGGCCGGTTTCACTATACTGCGGCAGGTTCTGGCGCGTAAGTATCAGCGCAACCGGATTGCTTTTATTCGTAACCGCATAGTACCAGCCCGCGGCGGTCTCCTTCGCGTCCGCCGGTCGGAAATCGATAAAGCCCGGAATCGCGCGCAACGCGGCAAGTTGCTCAACCGGCTGGTGCGTCGGCCCGTCCTCCCCGACGCCGATACTGTCATGCGTAAAGATGTACGTTACCGGAAGCTTCATAATCGAGGCGAGGCGCATCGCTGGCTTTAAATAATCCGAGAACACAAAGAAGGTCGCGACATACGGCTTTAAGCCGCCGTGCGCGCATATCGCGTTCGCAGCCGCCGCCATCGCGTGCTCACGGACACCGAATCGGATATTCATGCCCGAACGGTCTCCTGCCGAAAAGTCGCCCGAGCCGTTGATGTAGCTTTTGTTTGAGGGCGCAAGGTCGGCCGAGCCGCCGAACAGGTTCGGAACGAAAGCCGCGAGCCGGTTTAACACTTCGCCGGACAGGTTCCTCGTCGCCGCGGGCTTATCCGCGAAGCTCCAGAACTCCTCCGCTTCAAGCTTCGTCGTATCCGCGTCACCGGACATCCAAAGCCTATACTCCGCGGCAAGAGCCGGGTTTTTCTTTTCAAGCTCCGCAAAACGCGCGTTCCATTCAAGCTCGTTTTTGTTAAGCTCTGATACCAATTCAGACATATACGCCTTAACGTCATCGGGTACAAAGAACTCGGCATCGTCATGGCCTAAAGTCTTCTTAAGTGCGGCGATATTCTCCGCGCCGAGCGGTTCGCCGTGCACCTTATGGCTGCCCGCGTTCGGCGAACCGTAGCCGATAACGGTCGTAACCTTAATCAGCGTGGGTTTGTCCGTAACGCTCTTAGCCCGGGTAATCGCCTTGTCTATCGCGTCCATGTCGTTTCCGTCATCAACGCAGAGTGTATGCCATCCGTAGGCGTTAAAGCGCGCGCACACGTCCTCGGTAAACGCGAGCTCGGTGCGCCCCTCAATCGTAATCGAGTTTGAGTCGTATAGCACTATGAGCTTTCCGAGCCCGAGCGTGCCGGCAAGGGAAGCGGCTTCCGCGGAAACGCCCTCCATAAGACATCCGTCGCCGCACAGCACATATGTGTAATGGTCCACGACGGGTATGCCGTCTTTATTGAATTTCGAAGCAAGATGAGCCTCCGCCATCGCGAAGCCCACGCCGTTCGCGATACCCTGACCCAAAGGCCCGGTCGTGACCTCGACGCCCGCGGTATGGCCGTATTCGGGATGACCCGGGGTCAGGCTTTCCGTCTGACGGAAGTTTTTAAGGTCGTCGAGCGTCAGGCCGTAATCGAACATATATAATAGGGAATAGAGCAACGGCGAGCCGTGACCGGCCGAGAGTATGAATCTATCCCGGTTATGCCATTTCGGGTTTGACGGGCTGTGTTTCAAATGCCTGCTCCAGAGCACAAAAGCCATAGGCGCCGCTCCGAGCGGAAGACCGGGATGTCCGGAATTGGCTTTTTGTACCGCCTCCGCGGACAGTACGCGAAGCGTGTTAACGGCTTTTTGTTCAATACTGTTCATCGTATCACCTCATGATTTATTACGTATCAACGCGCTGAAAGCCAACCCTTTCCGGGGCAGGCTCCCGCCGCCTTTAGATAGTATACACCAAATTGGCAAATTTGTATAATGTTTTTTTGGTTTGGGGAAAGCGGAATAATCTTACATTAATTTACCCTGATGGAATTACTATGTCAAAATGCTTGTTTTTATATGAAAAACAGGATATAATATAACAAATAAAAGAATATAAAGGGTAAATACATATGGAATACAATACCGTGCTGTTTGATTTAGACGGTACGTTGCTAAATACACTTTACGATCTGCATGACAGTATTAACTTCGCGCTGCGCACCCTCGGCTTACCCGAGCGCACGCGGGACGAGGTGCGCATGTTCGTCGGTAACGGCGTCGCTAACCTTATTGATCTCGCCGTGCCCGATAACACCGCCGGCGAGATAAAAAGCAACTGTCTTTCGCTGTTTCGTGAGCACTATAACGCCAATATGGCTAACAAAACGCGCCCGTATGACGGAATTTCGGATTTGCTCTCCGCGCTCCGCGGGCACGGTATACGCATGGCGGTTATCTCAAATAAATACGACAGCGCGGTGAAGGAGCTTTGCGGTAAGTATTTCGGGAATCTTATCGAACTCGCGTTCGGCGCCGCCGAAGACATAAGGAAAAAGCCCGCGCCGGATATCGTGAATAAAGCTCTTGACGCGCTCGGCTCCGAAAAAAGCCGGACTCTTTACGCCGGTGATTCGGATGTTGATATAAAATGCGCGCTAAACGCCGGAGTAACCCCCGTCGGCGTTTCGTGGGGGTTTCGTGACGTGAGCCTGCTTGAAGAATCCGGAGCGGATTATATTATCAATAACCCTGCGGAGCTTTTAGATATATTAGAATTATAAAGAGATGGGGAATGGGGATTTATGCAGTCATATCATGTGACAAGGGTTGAGAACAGAGCGGATTTTTTAAGAAAAGCGGATACGCTCCCGCGCGCGCATATCGGGTATTATCCGTGGAACTGCGCGTACAGGCCGGAGTCTTACGGGGTTTTGGGGTATAACGACGAATATTTGTTTTTATATATGCGCTCCTATGAAGACGCGAAAAACAGGCGCGCCGAGGTTTACCGCGATAACGGCGAGATTTATCAGGACTCCTGTCTTGAGTTTTTCTTCAATCCGTGTCCGGAAAGCCGCGACGTTTTCATTAATCTGGAGATTAACCCGCGAAGATTCCTGTATCTCGCGTTCGGTGAGCCGGACATCAGAAAAAGGCATTTATTCACCACCGACGAGTACAACCATTTCTATCTTACGGTTCTCGACAGGGAAACCGCGCTCGCGGGCGATTACTGGGACGTTTCCGCATGCATCCCGTTTTCGTTCATTAAACGCGTGATGCCCGAGTTTGAAAAAAGCGAGAAAATGAGGTTTACCGGCAATTTCTTCAAGTGCGGCAATAAAACCCCGATGCCGCATTACGGTTGCTGGAGTGAAATAATACCCGACTCCGACGTACCGAATTTTTATAAAACGCGGTACTTCGGGGAGATCCTGTTTAATTAGGAACCGGTGACTAAGGGGGTCGCGTAAAATGAAAGTTTTTTTTGCCGAACTCTTTGATTTGTTTGGCAGGTTTCTGAAAGACATCAAATATGTGTTCTGCTGGAAAAAGTGTATAACGACAGACGAATACAAATACATAGAAACCGTTCGCGCCGAGAGTAATCTCAACCGGATGTTTTTATGTATACTGATGGTGCTTATCTTCCAGGCGATGAACCTTACCACGCTGCTGCTTCTGGGAACGCACGCGAAATTCGCCCCGGGGTATTTGTTAGCCGCGTGCTTTTTGTCCGTCGTGGCGGTTATCTATCTGATAATCGCTTTGCTATGCTCGTCTAAAAAGGAATTAAACTGCAACCTGCAGGTGTTAAATCACAGCTTCTGGATACTTATCACGGTCGGGCTTATGCTTTTCAACACGCTCGACATTCTCGAACGGGATTCGCTTATTAACTATGTAATTTTTCTGTCGGCAATCTCGTTTATCCCGGTACTCGATTTAAAGGAGCTTTCTTCGCTTCTGTTTTCGGCGCTTTCATACCAGTTCATACTATTGCTTATTGCCGGCAAAGGCGGGCATTTGTTTCTGCAGAGCCTGATGTTCAGCTTTGCGGTTTTACTGATTGCGCAGGCCTTGTTTATAACCTTTGTCAAATCGAGCATTGACCGGAAAAAACTCGAGTTTATCTCGGAAACCGACGCGCTGACCGGTCTTCTGAACAGGCGCGGCCTTGATGTGTGCATATCCGGTATCCGGAAAAAAAGCCTGTTTAAGAGCAACAGGCTCGCAATCGCGATTTTAGACGTGGATTATTTCAAGATATGCAACGACAAGTTCGGTCACCTTGAGGGAGACAGATGCCTCAGAATAATCGCGGACTGCATTAAATCCGAGCTGGAGGATAAAACGGATGTAATCTGCCGGTTCGGCGGCGAGGAATTCGTCGTTATTCTGCAGAATACCGCGGACTCCGATGTGCTTGACACGCTTATTAATATCAAGAATCGGGTCAAAGACGCAAAAATCAAGTCGGGAAACGAAGAGTCAAAATATGTTACGGTGAGTATCGGCGCGAGTATACTCACGGTTAAGGGAAAGAACATAAAATTCGAAGAGCTGTTCGAGTACGCGGACAAGGAGCTCTACCGCGCCAAGCAAAACGGCAGGGATGTTTTGTCTCTCGACGGCAGACTGTATACTTAAACGCAATACTTAACGCCCACCGCCTGAGACGGTGGGCGTTAAAGCATCTTTTATAATTTAACTTCGATAATGCCGTTATGTATGGTCATTTCGGTGCCGTACGGACGGCTTATTTCTTTATACCAGCTGTAGATTTCGCGCGAGGCCTTGTCATCCGCCGGGCACGGCAGGCCGACAAGGTCCTTTTCTTTCCCGAGCCCGAGTTCTATCGGCATTAAGTTCAGCCTTGTCAGCTTGTCGCCTTCAAATTCGAAATACGGTATTACCGAGCGGAAGTTTTTAAAATCCGTGTATAACCCGCGCGTGCCGTTTTTAGAGCGCGCCTTCAGCGCCTCCGCGGCAGTCGAGTTTATGTCAACGCCGTATTTTTCGCAGAAGTCCGGCGGCAGAAGCTTAATCATATCGGTCTGAAATATAAAATTGCCCAGTGAATAGAATATCGGCCTGTTTTTGTATATCTCAAGCGGCTTTAACTGGTGCGTGCCGCTGCCGATAACCGCGCACGCGCCCGCGTCTATGCATCCGCGGCAAAAATCTATAAAAAACTCGTCGGGCTCATGGTAATCCGCCGCTTTTATCTCGTGCGAATGCGCGAGGACAACCACATAGTCCGTAAGGTTAAGCGCGTCCGCGATTGTTTTTCGGGTTCGCTCCATATCGATTCTGTTGACGCGCGTTGCCTTTCGCTCGGGCAGACCCTCGCGAAACAGAGTGCTGCCGAAATAAAACCCGCCTTCGGGCGGCTCGGGCAGAAACCCGTCCCGCCTCAACGCGTCGTTTCCGCCGTTTAATCGGGTGGTTTCCGCGATTTCCATAAGCGCCCGCATGTGCTCTTTCGAGACGTGGTATTCCGTCTCGAAACGCAGCGGGTTAAGTCCCGGCCGGCCGGGCTGCGCTTTCGACTTTTCGCCCGCGCGCGCCGCGTCGTTAAAGGTTGAGCATATCGAAATCATGCCAAGGCGCGCGTTCGGCAAATCCAGCACCGCGGGACGGGACGCCTCATCTAAATCCATACCCGCGCCAGCGTGCGCGACACCGCTTTTGTCAAGCTCGCGTTTTGTGGAAAAAAGGCCGCCGTATGAGTAATCGAGCGTGTGGTTGTTTGCCCAGCCTACCATGTTAAAGCCGAAGGACAAAAGCTCATAAAGCTTGTCCGGCTCGGCGTTAATCCATGTCCCGCCGGAAAACGCCGATGGGAAATGCTCAAAATCCGATATAACGGTTTCGAGGTTCGTAATCCGCGCGTCCGCGGTACTTATAAACCTTGATACCGGCTCAAAGCCGTCATAGCCGCCGGGCAGTCGGGTTAAAAGCACCGAATCTCCCGTCGCGGCGATTGAAATCCTCGCCATGTTTTGTTATGTTCCTTTCCGTTTCAGGGCGGGGTTTGACTCTCCTCGCCCTTTAGTCTATTGTTCCGCCGCCTATAACAACCTCGCCGTCGTAAAATACAACGGCCTGCCCGCTCGTTATCGCGCGCTGGGGCTTTTCAAAATCGACCCGTATACGGTTTTCGTCGATTTGCGTGATAACCGCGGGCTGTTCCTTTTGCTTATAGCGGGTTTTCGCGCTCACCTTGAGAAAGCCGTCTATTTTATCGAGCGCAATAAGGTTTATATCACGGCAGATAAGCGATTTGGAATATAAATCCCTGTCGCTGCCGATAATCACCGTGTTGTCGCGAAGGTTTTTACCGCACACATACACGCGGTCGCCCATAGCGAGGTTAAGTCCCCTGCGCTGGCCTATCGTATAATGAATTATGCCCTTATGTGTTCCCAGTATATTGCCGCGCGTGTCCAGAAAGCTTCCCGGCTCGCTTTTCTTGCCGCTGTATTTTTCGATAAACTCCGCGTATTTGCCGTCCTTTACGAAGCAGATATCCTGACTGTCGGGTTTGTTTGAGGTCACAAGCCCGATTTCGTCCGCGATTTTCCGCACCCCGGCTTTTGTAAGGCTTCCGAGCGGGAACAGCACGCGTGAAAGCTGGCTTTGGGTGAGCGTATACAGCACATAGCTCTGGTCCTTAGTCAGGTCCACTGCTTTTTTAAGCAGAAACCTCCCGTTTTGCGTTTCAATCCGCGCGTAATGTCCCGAGGCGATATAGTCATATCCCAGCTGCCCGGCGCGAAGCATCAGCGCGTCGAATTTGATAAACCTGTTGCAGTCTATACACGGGTTGGGCGTCTCCCCGCGCTTGTATCCCCCGATAAACCTTTCGATTACGCCGCTCTTAAAGCTGTCGGCGTAATTGAACACATAATACGGGATATCAAGCCTGAAGGCCACGCTCCTCGCGTCTTCGATATCCGTGAGGGAGCAGCAGGTACGCCCGGTGTACTCCGGGATATCCTCGTTATCGAATAGCTTGAGCGTTACGCCGCAGACATCATAGCCGCCGCGTTTTAACAGATATGCCGCGACCGAGCTGTCAACCCCGCCGCTCATGGCCGCCATTACTTTGTGTTTCATGATTTTCACATCACCGGACTATTATTTGTCAGATTTGAATTGTTTTATACCGAATCGGGGCTATTCTGGAAATAAGATACGGTAAAACCAAACATTTATAGTTTAAATCGCGAATATTATAAGCTATAATGAAATCAAATTACAGCATCATGGCGCGCCATGAAAGGATGTTATATTAATGACGGTGCAAACAATCAATAAAAGCAGTATCGCGGTTTTTATGGATTTGGACGAGCTCAGCTCCGAAGGCATTTGCATAGAGGAGATAAACGCGAACCGTACGATGATGCTCGCAAAGCAGGCGTTTCAGCATATCGGCCTTCAGATAGAGGGTGAGCTTGAGGTTGAGGCGTACATAAACAACCAGTGTATCATGGTGTTTGCGAGTATACGCGACAAGATAACCGATGTTTATGCGTTGTACCGGTTCTCCGCCTTTGAGGACATGCTGTCCTGCGTTTTGGCGATATCCGAGATATCAAAGCCAAAATCCACGCTTTTATACTATAAAGAAAACTACTATCTCGCGCTGCATGAGGAGCCCTGCGCGGGTATAAAGAGAAATTCAGACGAGTTCGGCGAGTCTGTGACCAGCCCGGAAATAAGGTTTTTGCACCTGATTGAACACGGTGAGACAATCTGTTTGGGAAACGCCTTGCGCAAGCTGACTCTCGCGTTCGGAAAGGCATAACAGAAGAGAAGCAATTAAATCTTTACTCAAATCAGCGTCTATGCTTTGGCAGGACGCTTTTTTGTTGCAATTTGTAAAACCGATTGACGCTGGTTCCTCCCCCTCGGGTGAGGAACCAGCAGGGCCACAATTTAACCTGCAATCTTCAAAGACGCTTTCATTTTATATTTATAAAGACACCGTTATATGATATAATCACATAAAAACAACCGGGAGGCTAATCATGTACTTCGATACGCACGCGCACCTTTACGACGAACGCTATGACGATGATTTTGATTCTGTAATCGGTGATATAAAAGCAAGCGACGTTACGCTTGTTATGAATGTTTCAAGCGATACAGATACTTCATATAAAACCGTATCGCTAACGGAAAAATACCCGTTCATCTACGGCGCGGTAGGTGTTCACCCGCATGAGGCGGATAAAATGACAGATTCCGACATCGATATTCTAAAAAGTCTTTCGCGAAACGAAAAAATCCGCGCGATAGGCGAGATAGGCCTTGACTACCACTTTGATTTTTCGCCGCGCGACGTTCAGAAGCGGCGGTTTGAAGAGCAGCTTCTGCTTGCGCGTGAGCTGGGGCTTCCCGTAATCGTGCATGACAGGGACGCCCACGGGGATTGCCTGGATATACTGCGCGATTTTACCGACCTGAAGGTCGTCTATCACTGCTATTCCGGCAGCCCCGAGTACGCGAAAATTATAACAGGGCTGGGTTTTTATCTGTCCTTTACCGGAGCGATTACGTTTAAAAACGCGAAAACCGCGCCCGAGGTAATAAGCCGGGTCCCGCTCGATAGAATCATGATTGAGACCGACTCGCCGTATTTAACGCCCGAACCGTTTCGGGGGAAGCGCAACTCGCCTTTATATGTGACATACGTCGCGCGCAAAATCGCCGAAATACTCGGTATGACACAGGAAGAAATCGCGCGTATCACCTCAGACAACGGAAGACGCTTTTTCGGCATGGAATAAACCGTCAGACCGCTAAGTTTCCTTTTGACCGGCGGTTATAGCGTATTCCTTAAACGGCAGCACCTCGCACAGCTCGCTCATGCCGAGCATGAAATCGGAAATGTACGGGGCCGGCTCCGAGCTGATATTCGGCTTATCGCTTTTCGGCAGCATAACTGTTATGACGCTGCCCTCGGCACGGCTGTTTTCTATGAATATATTTCCGCCGTGGGATTCTATGATTGTCTTGATTAAAAGCAGGCTGTCGCTGCACTGCAGCGCGCCGGAGCGCCTGCTGAGCTGCCTTTTGAAAACTTCGACAATCTCATCCTGTGACAGGCTTTTCTCGCCCGGATAAAATCTCAGAATTATGCTGTGTCCGGAACCGGAAAGCTTTATTTTTATGGTGTTTTTCGCCTTCTTGTATCTTATCAGGCTTGTGAGGATGTTAAGCACAGCGCGTTTTATCCTCGTTATATCGCAGTTTACGACAAGACGCTCCTCGGCGCATTCAAATACAAGCCCGATTTCGAGACTCTCCAGTCTGGTTTTCAGCCTCTCGACAAAATCGCGCAGAATAGACGCGATATCGCAGTTTCTGAAATTCTCGGTACGGTTTTCGAGACAGCGCGCGAAATCCGCCATACAGTCCGTTCTTTTAAGAAGCTTATAGCAGTTCTGATTGATTATCGCGAGGTAGTCAAGCACTTTTTCGGGAGTGTCCTCTGGCAGCTTCTTGGAAATCAGGTTCAGCGCGCTGAATATCGTGGTCAGCGGCGAGCGCATTTCCTCGCAGGCCTCAATCATTTCTTTGGGAGTTGCCGGGAACCTGACGGTTCTGTTAGCTTCGCTTATTAGTGTCACCGTGACGAAAAAACCGTTTGCCGTTCCGGCTATCTGCACCGTACAAGGCTTGCCGAAAACCTCGATATCATCCATATTGCATGAGTTCGTCCGGTCAAGGGTAATCCTCACTTTATCGACAAGCTTTTTATCGAAGACCTTTAATACCTCTTTGCCTTCGATATTCTCGCCCGCCATCTCGTTTATAACCCTGTTTGCGTATTCTATAACGCAGTCGCGAACAATGAAAAAGCCGTCCGGCGAAGTGTCAAAGATGGATAGCAACGGTGAAATGTTGATATCGCGCATTGTTGTCACCCCGTCTCTTTTATTTTCTCCCGTAAAAGCGAGGAAAGCGCAGCGCGCCTGACGCCGCGGGTCGCGCTTTTTACTCGCCCTCTACAAAGATTATACAATAAACTTAACAAATAAAACAGATATTACGAACACTTTTTTTAACAAAATATGCTTGTAAATATTTTAATTTTCGTATATAATACACTTAAATGCGTAAAATAAACAATATTTTCATCAGGAGGACTCTTTTCTATGAGTATTAAAATCGGTATTAATGGTTTCGGTCGAATCGGGCGTCTTGTTTTTCGCTCGAACATAAGCAAGCCCGACGTCGAATTTGTCGGTATAAACGACCCGTTTATTGACACCGAGTACATGGCTTACATGCTCCGCTACGACACTGTTCACGGCCGTTTTGACGGAGAAATCAGCTATGACGAAAAGTCTATTACCGTTAACGGCAAGAAGATTATGGTCTACGGCTGCATGAAGCCCGAAGAGATTCCGTGGTCGGAATGCGGCGCGGAATACGTTGTCGAATCAACAGGTGTGTTCACTGGCATGGAGTCGGCTTCCGCGCATTTAAAGGGCGGCGCGAAAAAGGTTATTATCTCCGCCCCGTCGAAGGACGCTCCGATGTTCGTCATGGGCGTGAACCAGGACAAGTATACGCCCGATATGAACATAGTTTCAAACGCTTCCTGTACGACAAACTGCCTGGCTCCGATAGCCAAGGTTTTAAACGATAAATTCGGTATTCTCGAAGGGCTTATGACCACGGTGCACGCCACAACAGCCACCCAGAAAACCGTTGACGGCCCCTCCAAGAAGGACTGGAGAGGCGGCAGAGCCGCCGCGGGCAACATAATCCCGTCCTCCACAGGCGCCGCCAAGGCGGTTGGCAAGGTTATCCCGGAGCTTAACGGCAAGCTCACCGGTATGGCGTTCCGTATCCCCACGCTTGATGTGTCCGTTGTGGACTTAACCGCCCGTCTCGCCAAGGAAACCTCTTACGAGGAAATCTGCGCCGCGATGAAGGCCGCGGCGGAGAACGAGATGCAGGGTGTTCTCGGCTATACCGAAGACGCGGTTGTCTCGTCCGACTTTATCGGCGAGGTTCGCACCTCGGTATTCGACGCCAACGCCGGCATCATGCTCTCCCCGACATTCGTCAAGGTTGTTTCCTGGTATGACAACGAGTGGGGCTATTCGAACAAGGTTGTCGACCTTATCAGGCATATGGCCTCGGTTGACAAGAAATAAGCAGTTTGCATTTTGACAATAACCGCCTCCGGTTTATCGGGGGCGGTTTATTTTTACTCTTTTCCGTGGTATAATAACCGCAAGCGGTTATTATACCGTTTAATTTAAGTCCTTCGGCTCGCCGCTTAAAGCGGCAACCGCCGAAGATGACACATTATATCATAACCGATTGAGTATTCTATATCCGAAAAATTGATTACGGTTATGATATAATTAAACCGCAAGCGGTTATTATACCGTTTAATCTATGTCCTTTATATAAAG
>JAAYXM010000059.1 GCA_012515925.1 Clostridiales bacterium | reverse complement strand
TTTCAAATAAGCAAATATTGTAACAATATAGAACATTATGCTATAATAACACATAATAGGTTATTATAGCATTTTTTATACGGGGGATAAGCTTGAAGCCGCAGATTTGAAGTTTAATTGTGGCTTTGCTGTTTCCCCTCCCCCGAGGGGGAGGGGAAACAGCAACAATTAGTTTTACAACTTGCGGGGATAAGCTTCGACAAACGAAAGGAGATAATATGAAAAGACTGTTATGCGTTTTAGTTGGTCTGGTAATCCTTATTGCGGCTTTGTCCGGCTGCGAGGCGAATAAATATACCGAAGGCGGCGTCGAACACACCGGAAGCGGGGTCGACTACTCCGCTGCCGCGCCGGAGGCCGCGAACTCCGGAGCTTCTGAAGGCGAACAAGGTACAAACCCTCCGGAAGGACGCATGATTATCCGCAATGCCGAGCTTGACATGGTAGTAAAAGATGTTTCCGCGACGTATGACGCGCTGCTTAAGTTCGCGGCGGAGAACGGCGGCTATGAGGTTAACCGAAATCAAAGGAAGGTAAACGGCTATCAAAACATAGACGCGCAGATTCGCGTTAAGTCGGAAAAGCTTGAAGCGTTTCTTGATTTTGCGAAAAGTCTGGCGGATGATAAGAATAACGAGAATGTTGACTCGCGAACCTATTCGGATGATATTACGGATCAGTATTATGATACCGAAATCCGCCTGAAAAACATGGAAAAGGCACTGGAGCGATACTACGAGTTTTTAAAGCAGGCTGAAAACATTGAGGAGAGTCTTGCCGTTCAGGCGCGGATTGACGAGCTGACGGTTAAAATCGAATCCCTCAAGGGCGCGCTTTCACGCTGGGATAAACAGCTTGCCGAATCGACAATCACTATAAAACTGCGTCAATTGGACGACCCGATAAAAATACGCAGGGAAATTAAATGGACGACGTTATCGTTGTCCGATACCGGGTATCTCATAAAGACGGGGTTTAAGGCGGTTATCAATATTGTCGTGAGTATTCTGCAATGGCTTGCCATTATTCTTATCGCGGGACTGCCGCTCTGGATTGTCGGGTTTATTGTTCTGCTTGTTATCCGAAGAATCAGAAAAAAGAAAAGCAATAAGTGATAATACGATATAAAAAAACGGGTGGGCACACCCGTTTTTTTGTGGGTTGAATTGCTTGTATTTCCTTATTTATGAGCCTTTTTTAATGCTTTATGACCGTATTGTAATCCTCCCGTTACATGTGAATTACAGGTGGGCGAAACATATTGACCGCACCGCGGCGATTGGCTATTATGAACGCGTAGCAGGCAATAAAGCCTGAAAATTCTATGGGAGGAATTGAAATATGTCAAACCTGAAAAAAGTCTTTGCATTGGCATTAGTGTTCGCGCTCTCGCTTACGCTTTTTGCCGGTGCGGCGTTCACCGACCAGGCTGACATCGCGGAAGATTATATCGACGATGTCAACATGCTCGTTGAACTCGGAGTAGTCGGCGGATACCCGGACGGGTCATTCAAGCCGGAGAACACAATCACCCGCGCGGAGTTCGCGAAGCTCGCATACGTATTGAAATACGGTGTGGATGACAGCGGAAAGCTCTTCGCGGACCAGAAAAGCATCTTTACGGATGTTGAAAACGACGCAAGCGTAGCATGGGCAAAGGGTTACATCAACTACTGCGCAAGCCAGAAAATAGTCGGCGGCGTAGGCAACAACAGATTTAACCCGAGAGGCAACATCACGGTTGCGGAAGCAAGCAAAATGCTGCTTGTTATCCTTGGAGCGGATCCGATAAAGGAAGGCTTCGGCGGCTCCAACTGGATAAGCAACACGGTTTCCAAGGCAATGGAGCTCGGCGTTTACAAGGACTGGACCGGAAACCCGAACGAGCCCGCAACGCGTCAGTTAGTTGCGAAGCTTATCAAAAACACGATTCTGGCTCCTGTTTACCTTTACAGCTCGATTACAGGCCTCGGCTCGCAGGTTAACATTTTTGATCCTGAAATCAAAAACGAAACCCTCGGCGAGAGGACAATGGGCTTAAAGCATGTAACGGGTATAGTAATCGCCAACGAGAACTATGCAATCGACATTGACGAAGAGGGCGAAGCTCTCGATTTGAACAGCGTACCGGGCAATCAGACCGAAGGCAAATCCCTTGTTTACTATGAGTACATCTCAAACGGCGACGTGAAGCATCACGCGATTGAGATTGACCGTGCGCTCGACGACGACCTGCTCGGCAACATGGTTGACGTTTACTTCACGGCTCACGGAACCGAAGGCAACTACACGAATGTCAAGGTTCTGGGCAACGTTATAGTAAACTCCCAGACAAAGGCGTATGACGTCGCGTCTCCGGATGTCAGGCTTATGCCCGACGGCGAATCCACAAGCTCGCGCGAAGTCAAGCCGTATATCGAATTTAAGGCGGACGGCAAAACCCTGAGAATGGAAAGCAAATCGGACACCCCGAAGGTTGCTCAGAATTCCGTTTACAACGGCGAAGCCTTTACGGGCCGCGCATTCATCTCGAACACCACGTTCAAGCAGGTTGACGAGGGTCTTCTCGACCATCCGACAGCCGGCAGCAGGTTCTTCACGCAGATGGGTGAGGATTCTATCGCCCAGTACCGTTTCGTTTCGGTTGACGGCGGCAAGACCTTCTCCTATGTGTTCAAGTTCCACAACAGCGCGAACGCGTTCCTGTTCGGCAACGTCTCGGCCTACAACGAGGCTAAGAGCACAATCACGCTTTCCGGCGTGGGCACCGAGAGCCTTGACAACGTCATTATCCACGGCAATGTCGAAAAGGATGACGACGTAATCATCTACATGGCTAACGGTAAAATCAACGTCGCGAAGGTTTCGGTTATCACCGGCCTTGTCACATCGATAACCCCCGAGGGCATTGCGACAATAGGCGGCGAGCAGTACAGAGCCGATAAGGATATATGCGTAGAGCTCGGCGCGGACGGCGACCTGAGCAGATACTACGCGAACAACAAGAGCTCTATCAATGAGAACACCAGATACTGGGTCTATAACGGATTTATCCTCGGCATCGAGCCGGCTTCCGCGTCCACGAACATCGCTGATTACGCGGTTATCCTGTCCTCGAGCTATGACCAGGGCGTTGACTCGGCTCGCGTAAGGCTTGGGTTCTCCGACAACACCGAGGGCGTATATGAGGTTTCGAAGTTCTATACCGTTAACTCGGCTAACCCGGCGGCGGAAGGCAACGAGCGTGCGCATGACTTCGCGAACAACGCCAAGTTCGGTTTTGTTTACAAATACTCGATAAGCGGCGGCCGCGTCGATTTGTCCGCGCAGCCCGGATTTGAGGCTAACTCCTCGAACGGTTACTCGGTTGTCGGCGGCGCGTTCAAGGTTGATAACGCAACCACCGGCGGAGTACAGTACTACTACGCAAGCACGAGCTCCACATTGTTCCTGCTCTACGGCAATATCGACAACGAGAACCCGCAGAACAGCATCCCGGTCAAGGCCAAGGCCTATAAGCTCAAGGATATTACGGATATTAACTCCAGACCGATTAACGGTCTGTCCGTAAGCAATCAGGATTACTCGCAGACCACGGTCGGAAACGTTGTGGTTGACGACACAAGCACCATCTCCTCGCTGGTAGTCGGCGTTATGACGGTTGGTCAGTCCATCCCGCCGATAGTACCCGAGACCGATGATATTGCATACGTTGTATCCGCGAAACAGGTTTACAATGTAGTGTCGAACAAATGGTATCTCCGTGTCAAGATGATTTCCGAGGACGGCCTGCTCGAGGTTGATTCGGTTGACGAGCCTGTTGACTCCACCGGTACAAGCAGCGCGCTTGTAGGCAACCCGCGTCCGAACCAGGAGATTCCGGGTTACGGCAGAGGCACAATCGTTCGCTTCAAGCTCAACGAGGAAGGCAAGCTCACCACTATCGACAATTCGATGGGTACTGCCGAAGACATGAAGAAACCGATTACCAATAACGGCTTCTACTATGTAAATGCTACGGTTGTCAACAACGGTCTGGTCGGCTTCTTCCCGTACGGCGAAATCGTCGAGCTTGAGAACGGAAGACTCCCGGCGGCATCGAGCGCAATGGCTCTTGACGAAGAATACGAGATCATCACGATTAACGACGGCGAGTATGTAGGCAACTACCTCGCGTCCGCTCCGAAGGGTATCGCGATTGATGAGGATGACTTCAACGCGATCATCCAGGTCAGAAGCGGCAAGATCGTCAAGATATTCTCGTTCGAAAACTTCTAAACAACAGAAGATAGTGTTGCCCCGCGCCTGCCGGCGCGGGGCAACTATTTTCGCGACAAAGGAGAATGTTTTTTACCGCCCGCGCCGGCAGCGGGGGCGGGGGCAGGAGCAGGAGCAGGAGCAGGAGGATATGACACTGCGGGGAGTGTTTTCTCTGTGTCGCTGCGGACGTTAATAATTGATTATACTAAGAAACGACACAGGAGTACTGTCCTCCCGTGTCGTTCGCGAAGGGGTCTTTACACTACTGATTCAAGAATAAAGCTATATCGTCGTCCACGGTGCCGATACCCGATATGCCGAACTTCTCAATTAATACTTTTGCCACGTTCGGGGACAAAAACGCCGGCAGCGTGGGGCCCAGATGAATGTTCTTAACGCCTAAATACAGAAGCGCAAGCAGTACGATAACAGCCTTCTGCTCATACCATGCGATATTAAACGCGAGCGGCAGCCTGTTGATATCGTCAAGCCCGAATATCTCCTTAAGCTTTAGCGCGATAACAGCGAGCGAATAAGAATCGTTGCACTGCCCCGCGTCAAGCACTCTCGGAATGCCTCCTATATCACCGAGCTCCAGCTTGTTGTACCGGTACTTCGCGCAGCCCGCGGTCAGGATAACCGTGTCCTTCGGCAGCTTTTTCGCAAATTCGGTATAGTATTCCCGTGATTTCATGCGTCCGTCGCAGCCCGCCATTACAAAGAATTTTTTTATCGCGCCGGATTTTACCGCGTCGACGATTTTATCCGCGAGCAGTGTCATCTGGTTATGCGCGAAGCCGCCGATAATGCTTCCGCTTTCAATCTCTGCAGGGGGCGGCAGGGTTTTGGCAAGCTCTATTATCTCAGTGAAATCCTTCCTGCCGTCCTTGTCCGCCGTAATATGCCGGCACCCCGGATAGCCTGCCGGCCCCGTCGTGAATATCCGGTTTTTCAGTTCCTCGCTTTTCGGCGGAACCATGCAGTTTGTCGTAAACAGAATCGGGCCCCGGAAAGACTTGAATTCGTCAAGCTGCTTCCACCACGCGTTTCCGTAGTTGCCCGCGAAGTTGTCGTATTTTTTAAACGCCGGGTAGTAATGCGCCGGGAGCATTTCGCTGTGGGTGTATACGTCAACTCCGGTGCCGCGGGTCTGCTCAAGCAGCTTCTCAAGGTCGGTCAGGTCATGGCCGGAAACAAGAATCGCGGGGTTTTCCCTTACGCCTATATTGACCTTCGTTATCTCCGGGTTTCCGAACCTGCCGGTGTTCGCCTCGTCAAGAAGCGCCATCGCGGCGACGCCGTATTCTCCTGTTTTGAGCGCCAGTGAAACAAGTCCGTCCGCGGTCAGTGAATCGTCAAGCGTCGCGGCAAGCGCCTCATAGATGAATTTATTTATTTCAAGATTCTGACTGCCGATGTTATTAGCGTGTTCGGTATACGCGGCGATGCCCTTAAGACCGTATATAATCAGCTCGCGAAGGGAGCGCATGTCCTCGTCGGCTGTCATCGGTATGCCGGCGGTTTTCGCTTTTTCAAGCATTTCCTCGCGTGAATCCGTCTCAAAGCAGACCGCGTCATGCGGTTTTTTTACCGACACGGACTTTCGTAAATCATCTCTGACTTCAAGCATTTTCCTAATCTGCTTTTCAATGGAATCCGCGTCGAAATTCGCGTTTGTGATTGTCATAAACAGGCTGTTTAGCACCTCGCAATTGCTTTCGCCGAGGGTCGTAACGTCGATTCTGCCCTTGACGATGATTTCAGAGATACCCTTCAGCGTGTAAATCAATAAGTCCTGGAGCGCCGCGACGTCCGGGTCCTTGCCGCAGACGCCGCGCATTGTGCAGGCTGTTCCGCCCGCAGCCTCCTGACACTGATAACAAAACATACTCATAGTTGTCCTCCGAATTTTAATTTATGGTTCAGTCGAGAATTTCACCGTCGGTCGAAATCGTAACCACCTGCCAGGGAATGAACTTGCCGCTGTTAATAAGCGCGTTTCTCGCCGCGTTTTCGAGCCCGCCGCAGCACGGAACCTCCATTCTCACGATTGTAACGCTTTTGATACTGTTGTTTTTGATAATCGCCGTCAGCTTTTCGGTGTAGTCGCCCTCGTCAAGCTTGGGACAGCCGATTAACGTAACACGGTTTTTCATGAATTTACCGTGGAAATTTCCGTATGCGTAGGCCGTGCAGTCCGCGGCTATCAGGAGGTTCGCGTCCGTGAAATACGGCGCGTTCACCGGTACAAGCTTAATCTGGACCGGCCACTGCGCCAGCATGCTTTGCGGCGCGGCCGCGGGTTCTGTATGCGTTTCCTCGCGCTTTATCGACTTAAGCTTCGTGCCCGGACATACAAAGTGCCCGCCCGCGTCGCCTTTGCTTTTACTGTTCATCACAGCTGTTTCGTCAAACGGCGCGGCTTCCCGCACTTCAAAGCTTATCGCGCCCGTCGGGCATACCGGCAGGCAATTTCCGAGCCCGTCGCAGTAATCGTCGCGCAGAAGCTTAGCTTTTCCGTCCACCATTCCGATTGCGCCCTCATGACAGGCGTTTACACACAGCCCGCAGCCGTTGCACTTGTCCTCATCGATTTTAATTATTTGTCTTTGCATTTGATTCACCTCTTTCGAAATATATTGACTTTACGCGATAAGTATACTATGCTGTTCTCATCAAGTCTGTTGTAAAAACAACGAAAGAGGTTTTTATGAAGAAATATTTTGAAGTTTTGAATAAGGTCGCCTTGTTTTACGGCATGGACGGGGACGAGCTGTTAAGCCTTCTCGAATGTCTCGGGGCGAAGGTCGAAGCCTTTGACAGGAATGAAACCGTGTTTATGAGCGGCGACGTGATTTACCGCTTCGGAATCGTACTGTCCGGGCAGGTTCAGGTTATAAGCGAGGATTTTTACGGAAACAGGAATATTCTCGCCGCTATGGGGGCAGGGGAGATGATAGGGGAATCCTACGCCTGCGCGGAATCCTATGAGCTGCCTGTCAGCGTTGTGGCAACCGCGGACAGCGAGCTTTTGTTCATCGACTTTCGAAGGCTTGCCTCGCCGTGCGTGAACGCCTGCGCGTTTCATGCCCGGCTTATCCGAAACATGCTGAATATCGTCTCGGTTAAAAACATAGCGCTTACACGCAAGATTGAGCATGTATCCAGGCGCACCACGAGGGAAAAGCTGCTTTCTTATCTTTCCGACGCGGCGAAAAAGGCGGGCGGCGGATGGTTTTCGATACCTTTTAACCGCCAGGAGCTTGCGGATTATCTTTATGTTGAGCGCAGCGCGATGTCCGCGACGCTCTCTAAGCTCAGGGACGAGGGCGTTCTGTTATATCGCAGGAACAACTTCAAACTGCTTTAATGCAAAGCCCCACGCTTAAACGGCGCGGGGCTTTTGATTATTCGAATAATTCGTTTAAAACAGGGCTGTCGAGCAGGATTCCGCCCGAGTTACCGTAAAACTCCGAATCGAGGATAAAACAGCCGTCCCGGATTTTTGTGAAAGGCTTGCCGCAGCACGGGTGAGCCTTCTCCATCTCGTTCCAGTTTCTGTAGTTCTGGGGGCCGTTTGACTCGAACGCCGGTACCTTAAGGCCGGGAAGCGAGGCTATGCGGCACGCAAAGTTCTTGTTCCACTCGACCATTATCGGGTTGACCGTCAGATCCGCGCAGAAGCACGGGATTTTATGCTTATGAGCTTCCGCGAGCATGCGGAAGGACATCGTAAGAGTCTTGGCAATCGGTTTCAGCGCAATCGCGGTATAGCCCATTTGTATATGCTTCCTGACGCTTTCCACATCGTGAACGCTTTCATCCGCGGCTACGCGTACCGGAATATCCGAAACGTCGATGTCCGCGTCCTCGGGAAACGGTTCTTCAAGCACGACTATGCGTTCGAGCGCGCCTATCTTATCCGCGTGCTCAAGCAGCTTAAAAAGATATTCCTTTGACGGGTAGCGGCTGTTCGCGTCAAGATAATAGGCGATATTTCCGGTTACGGTACAGGACGAATGTACATCGCGGGCTATATCGTGCACAAGGCTTAAACGCTCCTTGTCAAACTCAAGCATTTTATTGTAATCGTTGTCGTGGTCCGGGTCGGAGCCTATTTTGACTTTAAGCAGGTAATCGCCGTCAGATATCAGCTTTTTTATTTCCCGCTCGCCGTTTCCGTAAGTAATAAGCGGGATTCTCCCGAGCCTGTCATGCTTTTCGGACATGGCGGGTCTCGCGTAATCCGGGATAAACTTATCAAAGGTATTAAACCCCTTTTCACGCGCATAAAGCACCCAGGCTGCAAAATCGACGGAAACCAGTGAATTTAACGCGAACGTAAGGCTTAAATCATCGACACCGCTAAGCCTTTTCCCGTATTCATGCACCCGGGGCAAAAGCTTGTCCAAAAGCTCGTCGGGCGTGTCAAAGCTCATGTTTTCGGAAATTTTAAGCGCGTACACGGTCATCGAGTACATTATCGCGTTTGCGCCGTTTATATTGTTTTCTTTGACCGAGCGGATATCGGACCATACGGGACTTTGGGTGGCAAGCCCGATTCCCGAGTTAAGCTCCGATTCTATTTTCGCGACGCTCTGCCAAAGATACTGAGGCTTTGTGTCGTGATAGCCTTTGAAGCCGAACGTGCCAATCAAGGGTTCCTTAATGAATTCGGATTGAGTCTTTTTGATTATCAACTGTGTTTACCTTCTTTCCGTTTCTTCTCCCGCCTGATATTTATAGTATCACAACACGCACCGGAAAGCAATAATCCAGCGCTTGCAATAATTCTGTTCGTGTTAAATTCTATTGAATTGTTTATCACCCCTCTTGGGAGAAAGAAGCTGTAATAAAAGCGGGGGTTTTCGCATTTGTTTATTCGAAAACCCCCGCTTTTTTATGAATACTGAAAAAGTCCGCTTGTGCCGCCTATTCGGCAGCTTTGTTTTCGAGGGAGTCGGCGCCGCCGAAACCGCTTGCCATATTTTCAATCGCGCTGACAAGGCCGCCCGTTACCGCATCGGTAAACTCATCACCGGCGTCTATTAACCAACCGTCTTCATTCTTTGTCAGTTTAATGTCAACGGTTGCGGTAACCGTTTCGTTATCTTCCTTTTTCATTAAATCTATAAGAATTCTCTCGGCCTCTTTTGTAATCTCTTCCTCGCTCTTTGCGTTTTCCCCGCCAAACGCGTTGCTGAAG
>JAAYXM010000004.1 GCA_012515925.1 Clostridiales bacterium | reverse complement strand
CGTAAAGCTTATTTTGCTTATATGTTATATGTTTATTCCGACACGGATTTATAAGTATTTGCATAATCAAACAAATAACACCATTATGACGGAGGCCGGTGAATAACGACACAGCGGGACAGTACCTTTTAGTAGATAGGAAATAGTAGTTAGTGGTTGGTGGACGGGGGTTACAGTTTCTTCGTCTGCTAATAACTGATTACTATTATATAGCAACTATTTGCCGTCCCCGCAGTGTCGCACTTACATCTTCTTCAAAAAAGGATTGACATAGGTTTTACCCCGTGTTATACTTTATTATAATAAAGTGATAAACTATTAAATTGCGATTGCGGGTGTTGTTATGAGCGTAAATTCCATCAATATCCCTGTCGGTACGCGGGATTATTTATTTGAAGAGTGCGGGAGCTTAAGAAGGGTTTCAAACGCTCTGTACGCGCTGTTTTCCGCCCGCGGCTTTGACGAGGTTATAAGCCCGACGTTTGAGTATTACGACGTGGTGCGGACAAAGGGAAATCCCATGCCCGAAAGTATGCTGTTTAAGTTTACCGAGTGCACGGGCAGGCTGCTTGCGCTCCGGCCGGATATGACAACTCCGATCGCGAGAATCGCGGCCACAAGGATTCCCGATTATAATCTTCCCGCGAGGCTGTTCTATATTCAGAACGTATACCGCGCCGGAACGCCCGGTACGGGCAGAAATACCGAGGTTATGCAGGGCGGTATCGAGCTTGTGGGGTTTAAGGGGATAGACGCCGATACCGAAACAATTGTTATGGCGGTGGACGCGCTGCGCGCCTGTACGGATAAAAAATTCCATATCGAAATCGGGCATGCCGGGCTGCTCAAGGAGCTCGCGCGGGATCTGAATATGGTTGATTCCGATTTTGACGCCATGCGCAAGCTCACAGAAAGAAGGAATATAGCGGCTCTGACCGACATGTTGAAGCGCTATGAAAACAAAAAGGCCGCCGAGGCCTTATCCGAGCTTATCATGCTTTTCGGCGGCGTCGAGGTGCTGGACAGGGCGGAGGCGCTGTGCGCCGGAAGCCGGGCGTCCGAGGAGCTTAAATACCTGCGCGTGCTGATTGAAAACTTAAACAGCGCGGGGGTTTCGGATTATATAAGCGTGGATTTCGGTCTTGTACACCAGATTGACTACTATACGGGGATTATAATAAGGGCGTATATCGAGGGCGCGGGCATGGAGGTGCTCAGCGGCGGGCGCTACGACAGGCTTGCCGGGTCATTCGGAAAGGCTTTGCCCGCAATCGGATTCGCGATAGATATAAACTCGATCGCGGTGCTTGACGAAATGCCGCCGGCCGGAAAAAAGCCCGTGCTGCATGTGCCGTCCGGCCGTATACGCGAAGCGTTCGATTACATGGATAAAAACGGTCCCTGCGATATTTCGCCGTACGACTCGCTTGAAAAATCGCGGGAATACGCGAAGCGCCGCGGGTCGGTATTAAAGGTTATCGGTGATTCAAAAGAGGAGGAATAGCTATGCTGCGGCTGGCTTTGACAAAAGGCAGGCTTGAAAAGAAAATGCTT
>JAAYXM010000058.1 GCA_012515925.1 Clostridiales bacterium | reverse complement strand
TCATGAATATGGACGGGTCGGCAAGCCTGAACCTGTAAATCGACTGCTTTACGTCCCCGACCATGATGATGTTCTTCTCCCCCGAGGAGATTGCGCGAAACAGTATATCCTGAATACCGTTTGAGTCCTGAAACTCGTCAATTATCACTTCCGTAAAAAACCGCGAAACATCCTCCGCCAGCTCCGTCGGATGTACGGTGTCCGTTTCCTCGCTGTATTCCTTTACGAAAAGCCGTATCGCGCCGTGCTCCAGATCCGAATACGTCATTATGCCGCGCGCGCGCTTTTCCGCCCCAAACCGTTCTTCAAGCTCGCGTACGATTGAAACAAGCTCTCGCACCGGCCCGGCGCAGTGCCCGATTTCATCGAGAAGCTCCCGGGAGCCTTTTGTAAAGTCGCGGTTCTGCAGACTCTTTATATCATCTTTATATCCGTTTCTGATTCCCTGCACGAGTGAGACAAGCGCTTTATCCTCAACGTTACGGGAGGATGGGCTGAGCCTTTGGAAACCGACGGATTTAAGCGCCTCCGCCAGCGCGTCCCAGCCGCGCACGCCGCAAGTCATAAGGTTTTTCAGCATCGATAAATCATTTTCAAAAGTGCCGAGATACGCGGCGCTGAGTTTTTCGTCGCTTTTTATCCGCTCTATCGCGTATTCCGCCGCGAGGATAGCGTCCCGGATTTGCGTGCGCGCGTCCCCAAGTATGTTGTTTCCCGCCATAATCTCCGAGATGTCGCGGATTTTGCTTCCTTCGTAGCTTTCCGCCACGAAGCGGAGCCATTTGTCCGGATACGGGTGGCACAGCGACTTCGAATGCAGCTCAAGCACGGTTTCGTATAAAAACTTATCGCTTTTCGCGTCGCAAAGCGTCTCGATAAGAGCATGAAAGCCGTCGCTGCCCCCGGCGTAGCGCTCCTCGATAATCTCGTCAAGCACGGCACGCCGGAGTATATCTTCTTCCTCCTCGTCCGAAACACGGAAGCCGGGCTTTATTCCGATTATGCCGCCGTGCTCGCGGAGCATATCGGAACAAAAAGAGTGTATTGTCGAGATATTCGCGAGATTAATAAGCACAAGCTGGCGCTGCAGGTGTATATTGTCGGGGTTTTCCGCTATCCTGTCATAAAGCTCCGCTGTTATTTTCTGGCGAAGCTCGCTTGCCGCGGCTTTTGTGTATGTAATAATCAGAAACTCGTCTATGTTCTGGTTCTCGTCAATTATCCTGCTGATTATCCGCTCGACGATTACCGCCGTTTTCCCCGAGCCCGCCGCCGCGGATACAAGCATTGTCCGACCGCGGTCAAAAATCGCTGTGCGCTGCTCGTTTGTCCAGTTTACGCCGCTCATTCGACACCCCCCTTGAAATCCGAGAACTTAAGCCTTATCAGCGGGCGTTTCCTGTCCGACCCGCTTATTTCGTCGAAATGGCACGCGCCCTTGTAATCGCAATAGTCGCAAGCGCTGGTGTTAAAGTGGTAATACGGGTTCGCCTCGATATTCCCGCGCGTAAGCTCAAGCCCGATTTCACGCACAAGCTCGTTAATGCGGCGATTCAGCCTGTCAAACCCCTTGGCGTCCAGCACACCGGCTTTACTGTGAAAATCTCCGTCTTTATTGATTTTCACGGGCAAATACCTTGACGACCCGTTAATCAGATTTTTGTCCATCGCGCAGAGTATCTCATAATCGTCTATAAGCACGCCCTTCCGGCGCATCAGCTTGTCGCGTTCGCTTTTTTCCTTCTCCTCGCCTCTGTCCGGGGCATAGTCTATTATCCCGTCGCTTGCCGGAACATACAGGACGCCGGCGGGGACCACGGGCTTTTTGTACCGGCTTTCTCCGTGAGTCTTAAGGGCGAACAGGTACAGCAGCATCTGTATGCCTATCCCGTTTAACACCTCGTCGAGCGAGAATCTCTTGTTTCCGGTCTTGTAATCGATGACGCGCAGGTACAACACGCCGTCCTTCTCATACCCGTCGACCCTGTCCACATAACCCGTAATTTCAAGCTCAAAATCCTTGTCCTTTACGCGCAGTGAGGGAAGCGAGCCCTTTTTGTCGGAGAAGCCGAGCTCGAAATCAAGGGGGATAAACTTAGAATCGCACAGCTCGTCATACAGGTTCCCGACGACATTCTCGAGAATCCTTTCAAGTCTTTTAAACAGATATATAAACCTCGGCGACTTGTCCTCAAAGCCGTTTAAGACGGTTTCGACAAACCGCAAAACCGACGCTTCTGATATTTCAGAAGCCTGCTTCCTGCTTACTTTTTCAACCCCGCCCGAAGCTATAATCCCGCGCATGGTCTCCTCGAGCACAAAATGAATAAAAGTTCCGATTTCGGGGGCATCGAGGGCTTTCCGGCTCCGCGGCTTCGCGTTAATCCCGTATTTCAGGAAATACGCGTACCTGCATGAATAGAACTTGTCCGCGCGGGACGCGGAAAGTCTTATGCGCTTTCCGAACAGCGCGTCTATGTTCTCTTTGTCCGATATCGGCCCTCTCGGGATTTTCGAGTTGCGCTCACACAGCTTAAGCAGCCTGCCGTAATGCGCGTCGTCCTCAAACAGGCGTTTTGCCGGATTCCCGCGGGACGCCAGCATGTCAAAGCACGGTACCTTAGCCTGCGTACGCGCGCTTATTATGTCAAAGCTTTCCGCGCCGCCGAAAATCATACCGAGTCTTAGCACCGCGATTGATTTGCTTTTTTTCTCACCCTTGAGTTCGGCGCGCGGGTATGAAACATACAGCACCTCGGAGGGCGCGGAGAACGCGTTGTATATCAAGCGCATCTCCTCGTCGATACGCGCCCGCACTCCGGGATTTAACCGCATTCCCATCTCGTTTAATATATCGCGCTCGGAATCCGTCAGAATCCCGCCGGATTTGGCAAATCCCGGCATCGCGCCGTCGGACGCGCCGAGCACTAAAAGCGCGCGCATACCCGCTTCTCCGATTCGCGTGAACTCGCTTGCGTTCACGCGGTCGAGCGCAACGGGTATCATACCGATGTCATACTGCGCGGCGAGTATGCGAATAAGGCTTATAAGCTCCTCTGCTTCAATTTCGTCGTCTTTAAGCGCCAGACCGACGGCCTCGATGATATTACAGAGTATGTCCCACAGCGCCCGGTATTCCGCGGCGCGGTCGGGCATGTTGCGAATCGTATACAGCCGGCTTAAGGCGTATAGCTTTCGCGCGAGGTTTATTTCGTTTAGGAAGTTATAAAGCGCCGTCGCCACGCCCTTTCCCGTCCTGTCGGCGCGAAGCTCCGCCCGAAGCTTCAGAAGCGGCCCGCGTATTCGTTCACGCAGGGTGTTGAGATGCGTAAGTCTTGAAACCGCGTCGCCCTCGGGTGGGCCCTCCTCCCCGTCGGGGTTCATTGTAAAGCCCTTATCCCTTGTCCACATGCTGCCGCGTATCTGCCACGTATACAGGTAGTTTTCAAGCATATCAAGGCTCGGCCTGCGTATACCCGTAAGACCGGTTTTCAGATAGCCCAGCATCGACTCGTATTTGAACCCGTCCTTTATACAGGTCAGGGCGTTTAAAATCAGTGCTATAACCGGCTTGTCCTCAACCTGCGCCCTGCGGTTTAAATATACCGGAATTCCGTAACGCTCGAAAACCGCCTCGATATCGGCCGCGTATTCGTCGAAATTCCGGGCGGTAACGCATATATCCCGGTACCTGAACCCGAAATCCCTTACAAGGCGCAGAATATAGCCCGCCGCGAGCTCGCATTCCTCAAACGAATCCGACGCCTCGCAGATAACGATACCGTCGGGATTTCCGTTAAACCCGGCAATATTCGCGGCAAACGCGTATTTTTCTATATGTTTAAGCGCCTCCGTGCCCGAGCGCCGGTTCCCTGCAAGCCTGATAACCGAATATTTTAAATTATGCCTGTTCGCGATTTCGATAAGGCGCGCCATTGTCTCGGAGGTTTTCGAGAAAATCTGCTTTTCCATGCTGTCCGCGTCCGGGTCATGACACAGCGTTATCGTCACGTTTTCGGCGGTCCGTATTATTTCCGCTATAATCTTATATTCCTGCCCCGTAAAGCCGGAAAAGCCGTCGAGATACACGGTTTTTCCCTTAAAAAACCCGCATCTGACGATATTCTCATACAGCAAATCAAGCTCGTCGTTTGAATCTATCTCGCCCCGGCCGAAGGACGACCGGTACGCCGCGTATATCAAGGCGATATCGTTAAGCTTGTCCCCCAGCAGCCCGTGCGTATCCTTCGCGATATCAAGAAGCTCCTCATGGGTTATGTTATAGGATTTTAACTCGTCTATAAGGCTTAAGAGCCCGGTTATAAACTCGGGCTCGGTTGAAACATCGCAAAGCGTTTTAAGAGACGGGCCGGTCCGGCGCAGCGCCTTGTATAATAAAAGAATACGCTCGCCCCGGCTTAGGGTTTTTCGCGCGCCGCCCCCGCAGACCGCCGCGACGCGCCCGCAAAGCCTGCGAAAGCTCAGCACCTCGGCGGTGCGCGAAATCGCGTCGCCCGTCTCGCAGAGCTGGCGCTCGGTGGTATGCGAAAACTGCTCGGGCACAATCAGGCAGACGGGTTTGTCTGATTTACGCGCGATTTCCGCTATTTCGCCTATAACCCGCGTCGTCTTGCCCGTGCCCGCGCGCCCCAATACAAGAGTCAGCATGGAATGCCCCCTTAAGCCCTTACTTTGAAAATACGCTCGAAGTTTTTATATAAAATCATTTCCCGCTCAGAATCACTTAAATCAAGCGCCATAAAACGCTCCAGCTCCTCCTCGTGGTCCCACATCGGGTAGTCCACGCCGAAGAAGAACCTCCTTGCGCCGAAGTGCTCGACTAAATCCTTCGCGTATTCCTTTTCAACAATAGCAAGAGTGCTCGACGTGTCGAAATACACGTTTCCGTCCTTAAGATAACGCCGTGCCTCATCCCAGCGCTTGTACCCGCCGAAATGCGCGGCTATGCAGAAGAGCCCGGGTACGCGCTGCATCAGGTTAAATAACCTTACAGGCCTTGAAAAATCGTATCTCTCGTCGCCCATATGGAACAGAACCGGGAGATTAAGCCTCTCAATCCGCCTGAATACCGGCACAAGCTTTTCGTCGTCTATGTAAAACTCCTGGAAATCCGGGTGCAGCTTGATGCCGTAAAACCCGAGCGCGGCTATCCGCTCAAGCTCGGAGAATGGGTCGGGCATATCCGGGTGTATCGTTCCGAACCCTATAAACTCGGGGTGCGCATCGCACTCGGACCTGACATAATCGTTTATTTCCGAAACCTGCCCGGGGCGGGTCGCGGTCGAGCATACGAGATATTTCGAGACCCCGATTTTTTTGCCGTTATTAAGAAGCGTTTTGACAAGGCCGTTGTATCCCATTTCTATGCCGTAGAACTTTCCTATCGATTTGCTCGCCTTTTCGGCGATTTTTTTAGGGAAAATATGCGCGTGCGCGTCAATAATCTTCAATGTGTTCACCTTATTTGCATGAAATTCAAGGTTTTTCATATATGAAAAACCTTGTGAAAATTCGGTTTAATTCAGCTTAAGAAATCCTTAAGCTTCTTTGAGCGGCTCGGATGACGCAGCTTGCGCAGCGCCTTTGCCTCAATCTGGCGGATTCTCTCGCGGGTCACGTTAAACTCCTTGCCGACCTCCTCAAGGGTCCTTGTCCGCCCGTCCTCGATGCCGAAGCGAAGCTTCAACACCTTTTCCTCGCGTGACGTCAGTGTGCCGAGCACCTCGACAAGCTGCTCGCGAAGCAATGTGAACGACGCGGCCTCGGAGGGCTCCTGCGCGTCCTCGTCGGGTA
>JAAYXM010000057.1 GCA_012515925.1 Clostridiales bacterium | reverse complement strand
TTTCATCGGTCGCGGTGAATTGGGGGGTCAGCCGAGAGGTCTACACGGATAAAATTACGCGCGCGGTGCGTGATACCGACGGGGAGATATTACTATATGAAAACAAACCGATTTCCGCCGTGTTTCATTCGACAAGCTCCGGCAGGACGGAGCGCGCGGCTGACGTATGGGGCACAAACGTCCCGTACCTGCAAAGCGTCGAAAGCCCGGGTGACGGGGACTCCCCGCGATATACGGGGCGCGTTGAAATCACGCCGCGGGAGTTTTCGGAAAAATTTAAGAAGCTCTATGTAAACGCGAGCTTTCCCGCCGATGTTTCAGAATGGTTTTCCGGTATAGAGCGAAGCGAGGCGGGGGGCGTTAAAACCTTAAAGGTCGGCGGGGTTGCCACAACAGGAAGCATTATCAGAAGCCTTTGCGGTCTGTCCTCGACAAACTTCACCGTTTCCGCGAGTCCCGGCGCGATTGTGTTTGAGACAAAGGGTTACGGCCACGGCGTAGGCATGAGCCAGTACGGGGCGCGCGCGCTCGCTGAGCAGGGTAAAACTTACCGCGAAATCCTGTCATGGTATTATAAGGACATCGAATTCGGCAAAATCAAATTGGACAGCTGATTCGCCTCTTAATATGCGAAGCTTATTTCATTTCATTTGAATGAATTTCATAGCACAAGGACTTGTCCGGACAAATCCGGACAAGTCCTTGTGAATTCAATCAAAAAATCACATACATAAACAAAAATCAAAACAAAAAACAGAAAATTAATAATCTTGATAAATATCATAGTATATGATATAATGCGAAATTATAAAAATAGAATATGTTTTTGTGTCTGGCGTTATGGTTTAGGTGCTACGGTTTTCCGGGGATGAGGAAAACTCGCGGTAACATAGCGTCTTTTATATTTCAATTATTTCGCGGCCATAGTTTAAAAGAGCGGTGCGCGTTTGACGAAACCGCGCCGTAGATAATGAACATTAATACGATATGAAAAATGTTTAATATATTATCGGGAGAAAATATATGAAGATTATAATTATCGGTGACGGCAAAGTAGGCTATAGCTTAGCCGAAAACCTGTCTAAGGAAAATCATGATGTTACGATTATAGACAAAAACTTCGAAGCGTTAAAAAAGGCCGAAGAAAACCTGGACGTTTTGTGTATCAGGGGTAACGGCGTAAGCACAAAAATACTTCTCGAGGCGGGTGTGAAAAGAAGCGACCTTCTTATTGCCGCCACTACCAGCGACGAGATGAATATGGTATGCTGCCTTACCGCTAAAAAGCTTGGCGTCGAGCATACGATTGCCCGTATAAGAGACCCTGAATATGCCAGCGAGCTTTCTCTGCTGAAAACCGAGCTGGGCCTGGACATGGTGATAAACCCCGAACAGGCTACCGGAAGCGAAATTGCCCGGCTCATTAAGTTTCCGCCCGCCATCAATGTTGAGGTTTTCGCCAAGGGGCGTGTTGAAATGGTTGAAATAAACGTAACCCGGAACATGGCAATAGCGGACATGCAGTTAAAGAATGTTTCCAAACAGTTTCCTTCATCGGTTCTGATAGGTGCCGTTCGGCGCGAAGATGAGATTATTATCCCGGACGGGGATTTCAGAATAAAAGAAAACGATACGATTTATATAATCGGGCAATCGGCCAGAGTATATAATTTCTGCATGCGTATAGGCATTCATATTCAGAAGATAAAAAACGTCATGATTATGGGCGGGGGACGTATCGCGTATTATCTGGCGAAATATCTGGATGAAATGAATATTAAGGTCAAAATAATAGAAATCGACCATAACAGATGCAGGGAATTAACCGAGCTGCTTCCTCATGCTTTGGTTATCTGCGGTGACGGTTCCGATGAAGCGTTATTAAGGTCTGAGAATATAAGTGAAATGGGTGCTTTTGTAGCTGTTACGGGGCGTGATGAGGACAATCTCATATCCGCGCTGCTGGCAAAGCAGCGGGGTGTCGGAAAGGTCGTGGCAAAAATCAACAGGCTGAGTCACTCCGACATAATCAGGAATATGGGAATTGACAGTGTAGTGAGCCCAAAGCTTATCACCGCCAATTATATTATAAAATATGTCAGGGGCTTGCAGAACGCGATAGGCAACCCGGTGAACGCTCTTTTCCGCATCGTTGGGAATCAGGCGGAAGTAATCGAACTGATTGCCGGAAAACAAATAGAATACGCGGATATCCCGTTAAAAAAGCTGAACCTGACGAAAGGTGTTTTAATAGCCGCGATTGTCAGAAAAAACGAGATTATTATTCCCAACGGGGATGATGTAATTAAACCGGGCGACAACGTTATCTTAATCACCAAAGATACTACAGTTACGGATTTGAACAATATTATTGACGCGGTGAGCTGAAAATGAATTATAGAATGATTATTAAGAGCCTTGGCGGTGTCCTGTGCATTGAGGCTGTGTGTATGGTTCCTTCCCTTCTGATATCGTGCATCTATCGGCAGGGAGATATGCTTTCTTTTTCGATTTCCATAATCATACTGGCTTCATTGGGATTGGGAATGCGCCGGATTAAAACCGCGGTAAATGAAATTTATGCCCGGGACGGCTTTGCGATTGTTGCCCTGGGCTGGCTGATGGTTTCGATATTCGGAGCGCTGCCTTTTCTTTTAAGCGGTGCCATCCCCTCTGTGATAGACGCGTTATTTGAATCCTCATCGGCGTTCAGCACAACCGGGGCAAGTATATTAAAAAACGTTGAGGTATTACCCAAGGGCATTTTATTCTGGAGAAGCTTCGCGCACTGGCTGGGCGGTATGGGCGTTCTGATTCTGATGATTGCGATTCTGCCTTCCGTGAAAGCGAATACGCTTCATGTTATGAAGGCGGAATCGCCGGGACCTTCTCCCGAGAAATTTGTCCCCAGAATCGGACAGACCGCTAAAATTCTGTATACTATTTATATCGCTATGACTGCTTTGGAGGTTGTATTTTTACTCGCGGGAGGAATGCCCCTGTATGATTCCCTGATACATACCTTCGGAACGGCGAGTACGGGCGGGTTTTCAATCAAAAATGCCAGTGTGGGCGCGTATAACAGCGTTTATATAGAAACCGTGATAGCTGTTTTCATGTTTTTGTTCGGCGTGAATTTTACTCTGCATTACGCACTGTTAAAGGGTAATATAAAGTCAATCCTGCGGGATGAGGAGCTGCGCTTTTATTTTGGAATTGTTATAGTCTCTATTGCGCTGATTGCGTTAAATACTTACGGAACGGTTTTCAAATCCGTCGGTGAAGCAATCAGATATTCGTCTTTTCAGGTCAGCTCCGTAATCACAACGACCGGTTTCGCAACCACGGATTTTACCCTCTGGCCCGTATTCAGTCAATGCATACTTGTTTTATTGATGCTTATAGGCGCGAGCGCGGGGTCCACGGGGGGCGGTATGAAATGTATTCGTATACTGATGCTATTTAAGATTATCAAGCGGGAAATTGTCAGAATTATTCATCCGAGATCGGTGCAAACCGTCAAAACCAACGGGAGAGTAGTTGATGAAGAGCTGCTTTCCGGGGTTATGGCGTTTTTCTTTATCTATGTCGCCGTGTTTGTTATGTCCATAATAGTAGTATCGCTGGATAACAAAGACATGGTTACCACCGCGACGTCGGTTATTTCATGCATCGGCAATATCGGCCCGGGCCTGGGTATTGTCGGGCCGGCCGGAAACTACGCCGGTTTCTCGGTCGTCAGCAAAGCGGTGTTGTCTTTGTGTATGATTATCGGGAGATTGGAAATATATCCGATACTTTTACTTTTTGTCCCAAACTTCTGGAAGCGTGTAAATATATAAGAATCCGCCGAAGCCCGCAATCTGCGGAACCGTTTATTTGACAAGAAAAACTATTGACAACATGAGGGGTTTTTAGTATACTGTATTAGCGTCAAAAAAGCGTAATCGGGCCTTTAGCTCAGTTGGTTAGAGCCACCGGCTCATAACCGGTTGGTCCGGGGTTCGAGTCCCTGAAGGCCCACCATTCAAAGAGAGCCTTGCGTTAAGCAAGGCTCTCTTTGCAATGAAATTCGTTCGAACGGATGAAATGCGCTTGCGCGCGTGAAATAAGCCTTACGGCTTATGAAATATGCTTCGCATATTAAGGATAGAATTTTATTTCATATTGCGACAGCAATATTTAATTATATATTGTGCTCAATATTGTGCTTGACCCCGTCAATTGATTGACAGTTTGAGCATGATATGATATATTTATATAGGTATAGTATGATTGCTTTTATCTCACGGGTTTTGTAAGCAGTACTTTATTGTTGCTTTACATAGCTTGTGAGTTTTGTTTATAAAAGAAATTTATTGCAATTCATGAAACAGAGATTATCGCAGGTTGCTGATCAACCTGAATACAATCATGATAACGCGAGGTTTTATTATGGAATGGAAAATTGTAATCGACAGCTGTTGTGACGCGACCCCGGAGCTTTGCGAAAAATACGGAATGATGTCGGTCCCGCTGACGATAAATATGGGCGACAGGCATATTTCAGATGATGAATGCCTGGACATGCCACGGTTCATAGAAGATATGAAAAACTGCAAAGAAAAAATAGGTTCATCCGCTCCGTCGCCTATGCTGTTCAGGGACGCTTTTATAAAAGCCGGAAAATCCTTCGCTGTTACGCTTTCAAGTAAATTGTCCGCTACCTATAACAACGCTCTGATCGGAATGGAAATGGCCCGGGAAGAGGGTGCCGAAGTACACGTTTTTGATTCAAAAAGCGGGTCTGCCGGCGAGGTTCTGCTTGCCTTAAAAATCAGTGATATGATTCGTTCCGGTTTTAAGAAACCGGCGATTATTGCGTCCATTGAAAGCTTTATCCGACAGATGAAGACATATTTTGTCCTGGATAGTTTAGACAATCTTATTAAGAACGGCAGGATTGGCAAAATTACCGGTAAAATAATATCGGCCTTGAATATCAGGCCGGTCATGGGAGCCGATGACGGCAGTATCGAGCTTTTTTCCCATGCCAGAGGCGAGGCGCAGGTCATAGAAAAACTGGCTGATACGATAAAACAAAGCGGACGGGATGTAGAGGGTGAGCGCATTGTCATTTCGCATTGCAATAATCAAAATCTTGCAGCGAAGCTGATGCAGGCAATCGCGCAGAAATACCGTTTTAAAGAGATTCTGACCGTACCGACAAGGGGCATCAGTTCGATATACGCCAACAATAAAGGTTTAGTTATATCGTTTTAGAACGATATCGGGAAAAGGTTCGAGCAGAGCAAGGTTTTCCGGATGTTTCGAACAAAGCTTTAAGAACAGCCATAAGAAAACTACCGGCGCAAAACAGTATTTTTGTTTTGCGCCGTCTTTTCATAATTATTCCAGCTTGATCTTTGAGACAAATATACGTTGATTAAATTGATTTTAAATATAATATCTATTATAATTAGCGTAAATTCGAAATATATCGGAATATGCGGGGGTTTTATGGAATTTCAAAGCGTCGTACTTGACGATGAAAAAAACGCGGTAATAATTTTAGACCAGACAAAGCTGCCGTTAAAGCAGGAATACCTTAAGCTGACTACGGTTGAGCAGCTTTGGGAGGCAGTCCGAGCCCTGCGGGTGCGCGGCGCGCCCGCAATCGGGATAGCCGCGGCGTTCGGGGTATATATCGCGTTAAAACAATACAATACTCAAAGCAGGGAAGAATTCTATAACAAGTTTAAAAAATTCCGCGATTATCTCGAATCGGCGCGGCCCACGGCGGTAAACCTGTTTTGGGCGCTTGACGCGATGGAGCGCGTGATTACCGAATACCGCGGCGACAATATCAATGAGCTAAAATCAAGGCTTCTTGCCGCGGCGAAAGATATTGCCCGTAAAGACGCGGAGGTATGCCGGAAAATCGGTGAGCACGGGCTGTCCTTAATCAGGGATTGCCGCGGAATCCTCACCCACTGCAACGCGGGAGCCCTCGCCACCGCGAGATACGGCACCGCGCTCGCACCCGTTTATCTGGGCCGTGAAAACGGGTGCTCGTTCCATGTGTATGTGGACGAAACCCGCCCGCTGCTTCAGGGCGCGCGGCTTACCGCGTTTGAGCTTAGCCGCGCCGGGATAGATTTCACTCTAATCTGCGATAATATGGCGGCGTCCGTTATAAAAAGCGGAAATGTGGACGCGGTGCTCGTCGGCTGCGACAGGGTTGCGATAAACGGCGATACGGCAAATAAAATCGGGACGCTCGGCGTCGCGATACTCGCGAAGCACTATAACATCCCGTTTTATGTCTGCGCCCCGGTTTCGTCGATAGACCCTGATACCGCCGCCGGCGCGGATATTGTAATCGAGCAGAGAGCGCCCGAAGAGGTTACGGAAGCATGGTATAAAAATAAAATGGCGCCCGAGGGCGCCGCGGTTTTTAACCCCGCTTTTGATGTTACGGACGCGGAGCTTATCTCCGCGTTTATAACCGAAAAAGGAATTGTATATCCCCCGTTCGAAGAGGGGCTTAAAAGAATTATAGGTGGTAGTTTATGAATCAGAAATATCCCGACAACGACACCGCGAGAAATCTTCTCACCGATTACGGGCGGCGCGTCTACAACAAGGGGTTCGTCGCGGCAAACGACGGTAATATAAGCCTTCGGGTTTCCGCCAACATGGTTTGGATAACCCCGTCAGGCGTATCCAAGGGCTATATGGACCCGGATATGATGATTAAGCTTGATTTAAACGGGAAAATCCTGCATGGCGGCTTAAAGCCCTCGACGGAAACCTGTATGCACCTTAATATATACAGGGCAAACCGCGAAATCGGCGCAATCGTCCACGCGCACCCTCCCGCGGCCACGGCTTTTGCCGTATCCGGCATGACTCCGGATTTCAGGATTCTGCCGGAAGCGATTGTCAACCTCGGCGAAATACCGCTCGCCCCGTATTTAATGCCGAGCTCGGACGAGCTTGCGGAGCTTGCCGCGAAATACAGCAGGGATTATAACTGCGTACTGCTTTCCAATCACGGCGCGATTACGTGGGGCGAAAATATCGAGACCGCGTATTTCAGAATGGAAACCCTCGAATATCTCGCGAACCTTTGTATAACGACAGGCAGGCTCGGCAAAGCGATAAGGCTTAACGACGAGCAGATTACGGCGCTTATGGACAAAAAGAATCGTTAAACACGTCGTCTAATCCTTTACCGTGCCGTCGTCCTGTGTTTTCTGCTTGTTCAGATACATCTTCTTGTCGATGCGCTCCAAAAACTCAATCGGCGTAACGCCGGACCTGTTATCCTCAACGTCGTAACCGACGCTTAAATCTATTGCGTAAGGCTCATGCGCCCCCTTATTGAACTCGTTTATGTTCTTATTCAACACATCGACCGCGGAAATCAACGCGGTCGCTTTTCTGACCTCGGTTATAACGACGAATTCGTCCCCGCCGTAGCGCGCGATAAAGCTGTTTTTGCCGAACGTGCGCCTGATAATCTCAGCGGTGTGCATAAGCGCACGGTCGCCGGCGTTATGGCCGAACACGTCGTTAATGTTTTTAAACGAATCGATATCTATCATAAACCCGGCGAAAGTTCTTTTCCTGATGCCGTACTGCAGCCGCTGCTGCAAATAGAAGTCAAGCTGCCTGCGGTTGAAAACACCCGTAAGATAATCCTTGTATAGCCTGTCGTTCTGGATATTTATATATATCAGAAATATCGACACGGTCATACAAACCCACATCAGGGAAACCCCGTAATACATGTACTGAATAAAACTGCCGATGCCGGGCGGCAGGACAAACAGAATAAGGTAGTTAAAGCTCTTCTTGTCAATCCTTCTTTTCGCGAAGATGGTATACAGCGTTGAGTATATCAGATAAAAATAGCTTATCAGCATTGTAACCGGCAGGAAGGGGCCCCTGCTGTAGATGTTATCCGCGTCAATCCAAAAAAGCCACCCCGTCTTGATGCTGGCAAGGCTTAAAATAAAGTTTATATAAAGAGGTACGCACAGAATAACCGCGAATTTCTTCAACCGCTGCGGATTTCTGTTAATCTGAAATTCCACATAGCATGACCAGAGCATACATGCCACCGGGCCGAAAATGTAAAACATCGCGGTAAAGAAAATATTCAGTTCGCGCAGTAGAATACCCTGTCTTCCGTCTAAAATCCACATAAACGTGTCATAAAAAAGCATCATCATGTTTGTGACTACAAGTCCCATAAACAGCTTTTGTTCGAGCATCTGCTTTTCGGCGCGGTTTACGCTGTTTAAAAGCAATATGACAAGAATCACCAACGCGAACACGTTTATCTCCACATACAACAGGCTGTGCATACAAATCCCCCTATCCCTTATTCAGCTTGCGATACATACCCGGAGACAATCCGGTTATTTTTTTAAATACACGGTGAAAATAAACCGCGTCGTTAAACCCGCATTCGTTGCATATCTCTACCTGCGATTTGTTCGATTTAATCAGCATTTCGCGCGCGTGCATTATCCTTAAATACATAAGATACTCGGTGAACGTGTTGCCCGTAATCTGCTTGAACACATACGAAAACGAGCTCGGTGACATCAGCGCGATTTTGCACACCTCGTCTAAATATATCTTTTCGGCGAAGTTTTCGTTTATATAGTCTAACGCGCTCTGTATCGCGGCACGGTATTTTTCAAACAGCGCGTCCCGGTCGTCTGTGGATATTTTTTTATACTCGCGCGCGATAAGCGTCAAAAGCTTGATAATATTCGCCTTAACCTGGGTTTCGAAAAACCCGTCCTGTTTGATATAGACGTCGTGAAGCTCGCACAGAAGCTCCTCGATGGCTTTTGCCGCCTCGCCCTTAAAGTATATAAAGGGTTTAATGAGTTTCGCGGAAATAAGTATCGGCTCTAAATACGCGAGATTGAACAACGTGTTGCGCGCTTTTACGTCTGGCGCGCTGTTGATGAAATCCTCCGAGAACTCGCAGGCAATCAGCTCGAAATCCTCGGATTCGCTCGTATCCACGAAATGTCCGAACATCGGCGGAATAATGAACAGATTCCCCTCAAAAAGCTCAAACTCCATACCGTCAAAGTGGTGCTTGTACGCGCCTTTTCTGACGTACCACATCTGGATATATTCATGGAAGTGCGGCTCCTGACGGGTTTTCTCATCCGTTTTAAAAACCTCGAATTGATTAACGTCGTTTTTGAAGCACTCATCTATTGTATTCTGCCTGTAGGAAATACCGAACTTTTTTATTGCCCGGTTATTCGTCATTCACACCACACCCCAAATCCCTCGCATATCTGTCCGGCAGGAGGACGGTTTGTTTGCTTGCTTTTTATCTCACTTTTTTTCGGCTCTTTCAGGCAGAGGGACCGTCCCCTTGCCCGCTTGCATAATTACACACACTGATTAACGGACACTCGCCGCATTTCGGACCGCGCGCGCGGCATACGGCACGACCAAACCAGACAAAACGGTGACACAGCATGCTCTGCTCGTCCGACGGGACGATTTTTTTAAGCTCAAACTCGACCTTCTTCGGGTCACGGCTCGCAGCCAGCCCGAGCCTGTTTGATATCCTGATGCAATGCGTGTCCGCGACTATCGCCGGTTTTCCGTACACGTCGCCCAAAATCAGGTTTGCGGTTTTCCTGCCGATGCCCGGCAGCGTCAGAAGCTCCTCCATCGTACCCGGGACACGGCCGCCGAACTTATCGAGCAGGGTTTTCGCCGCTTCTTTGATATCCCTTGCCTTGGTTCTGAAAAACCCGCACGGGTAGACTATCTTCATAAGCTCGTCTAAATCGCTTTCGGCAAACGCCTTCAGAGTCGGGTATTTTTTAAACAGGGTTTTTGTCACGATATTTACCCGCGCGTCCGTACACTGGGCGGAAAGCCTCGCCGAAAACAAAAGCTCGTAATCGGTCCTGTATTCGAGCGCGCAAACCGCCTCGGGATAAAGCTTTTTCAGCTCATCTATTATCTTTAAAACGTTTCTTTTATACTTCATATTCAGCTCCGTTTTCGTTATACGGCTTTAGTATATCACAAAAAATATTTATGTGCTATTATATATCGAAAAATAGTGAAAAAAACCGCGGACAAGCATGGAAACCCTACCCTTGCCCGCTCTACCTCCGGCTTGTAAATTGTTATTTAAACCGTTGATTAAATATGATATAATACTTTAAAGGAGATATCATATTTAAAAAAGTAATAAAAAATAAACCGGGTTTTAAGATAAAGCTATATGAATTGGAGGTTTACGCAAATGAAAAAACG
>JAAYXM010000283.1 GCA_012515925.1 Clostridiales bacterium | reverse complement strand
GCGCCAAAAATGACGCTAAGAAACTGATTGACAATGCCGAAAAGGATATTGCGTCCAAGAAACATGATATGATCGAGGCTATTAAGGGCGATGTTGTTGATTTGTCGCTTTCAATAGCTTCAAAGGTGATTGGCAAAAACCTGTCCGATGAGGACAACCGACGTATAGCCGAGGAGTTTTTTAAAAATGAATCTCAGAATATCCGTTGAGGAGGCAGAATGATGGAAAAGGCACAGCTTTTCGTTCCTATCGGTACAAGCCGCGAAAACGTGAGCTTTATCTGCAGGTCATTTGAGGAAAAGCTCGGTAAAAAGCTTGACTTTACTGTTTCCGAAAGTGACGGTATTTTGGGCGGTTTTATCGCCAATATTGACAAAAGGACCTACGATAACTCTGTCTCGGCAAAACTATCGCAGATGAAGAAGCATTTGCTGAAAAAATAAACTCCACCCGGCAAGGCCGGGTGCGGGCAAATCTTTTTCCTTACGGAAAAGGAGGCAATCTTTTGCTTGATTTCAATACTGATAAACTAATAAATACGCTCAGGGAACGCGTCGGGGATTTTACCGCCGGGGCAAGTATTTATTCCAGCGGCAAGGTCTCAAGAGTTGCTGACGGAGTGGTAAAGGTCGATAATCTCCCCGGAAGATGCAGCGGAGAGCTGCTGCAATTCGGCGAGGAATCGTGGGGAATCGCTCTTGACCTTGAGGAAAACGGCGTAGGAGCCGTATTACTTACGCAGAGCGGCAATGTTTCCGTCGGAGATACCGTCAGCGGAACCGGACATCCCGTTGACGTACCAGTTTCGGAGGAGGTCATTGGCAGAATCCTTTCTCCGATTGGAGTTCCTCTTGACGGCAACAGTTTTTCCGCAAAGAAGTATGCGCCGATGGAAAAGCCCGCTCCTTCGATTATCAGTCGCCGACCTGTCGATACGCCGCTTGAAACCGGTATTCTTGCCATAGACAGCATGATACCTATCGGGCGCGGACAGCGTGAGCTTATTATCGGCGACCGCCAGACCGGAAAGACAACGATTGCCGTTGATACGATTATCAATCAGAAGGGCAAGGGTGTTATCTGTGTTTACTGCGCGATAGGACAAAAGGCGTCAACGGTCGCGAAGGTCGCCCATGATCTGACCGCGGCGGGAGCCATGGATTATACAACTATCATCGTCGCAACGGCTTCCGATATGCCGGCGATGCAGTATCTTGCACCCTATGCGGCCTGCTCTATCGCTGAGGAATTCATGAGTCAGGGCAAGGACGTACTGGTCGTTTATGACGACCTTTCAAAGCATGCTGTCGCCTACAGAACGATTTCCCTGCTTCTCCACAGGCCGCCGGGACGTGAAGCCTATCCCGGCGATGTATTTTATCTGCATTCAAGACTTCTTGAGCGTTCCGCCTGCCTTTCACATGCGAACGGCGGCGGTTCAATTACAGCGCTCCCGATCATCGAAACGGTCGGCGGCAACATATCGGCATATATACCTACAAATGTTATTTCCATTACCGATGGTCAGCTATACCTTGAGACAGAGCTTTTCAACAGCGGAATTCGTCCCGCCGTCAATACCGGCCTTTCGGTTTCCCGTGTCGGCCGTGCCGCTCAGTACAAAGCGATGCAAAAGGTGTCGGGGCTTATCAGGATTGAGCTTGCGCAATATAAGGAAATGGCGGTTTTCGCGAGGTTCGGTTCAGACGCCGACAGTGTGACAAAGCGTATACTTGAGCGCGGTGAGTGTCTTATGACCCTTCTGAAGCAGCCCGCGGGTTCGCCCTATTCGCTGTCCGAGGAGGTCATACTTCTGCTCGCGTACAGGGAGAACATTTTTGACGGGATTCCCGCGGATAGTATGATTGCCGCGCGCGAAGAAATAATGGAGTATGTTAAAGATAATGCCGGCGGCCTTCTTTCGCAAATCGCGAAGACGGGCGATATGACATCCGACACAGAGGATGAGCTGGCATCAGTGCTCGAGAAGTGGAAGAAGTCAAAGCATTGGCTGTAGAATTAACGGACGCATGCCTGTATTCTGACTTAACCGGCTGCCCGCGCCGCGCGAAACAGCACTTTTTCAATTATGTTTAATGACGGGGCATTCAGCCGCATGAAAGGATATGATCCTTAAATGAACAATCTCGGGGAGATAAAGAGTCATATTAGTGCTATCGGTCAGACACGGCAGATAACGAATGCCATGTATCTGATTTCGGCGTCCAAGATGCGCAGCACAATTAAAAAGATCGACTATAATGTGAAGTACATGGAACGCCTGCGTTCCACCATGAAGGATATACTGCTCCATACCGACGATTTATCCGGGTATCATTATATCCGGCACTCCAAAGATATTAAGAACACCCTTGTTATCGTAATAACGGGTGATAAGGGTATGTGCGGCGGCTACAACAATAATGTCATTTCTCTCGCGCTCGAAAAATTTGCTCAATGCAACAATCATGGATTAAAAGTCGGCGTCATCGGCATCGTCGGAGAAGAATATTTTATAAACCACGGCATTAAACCGGATTTTATATGGCGCGGCGTCATACAGAACCCAATCCTGTACAACGCGCGCCAGATCGCAGCGCGTATCATTGAGGAGTACAACAGCGGGAATGTCGACGATGTCCATGTCGTTTATACCCGCTATAAGAATTCGGTAGTGCAGACTGCGGAGGCATTGCGGATACTGCCGATTGAAATCGGGGATTATGATGACGTCAGTATTGAGTATCAGTATAATGCCGCGATGAATTTCGAACCTTCTCCCGGAAGCGTTTTTTCAAGGCTGGTCCCGCAATATCTGATTGCGCTGATATTCAATATGCTTGTACAATCTTCAACCAGTGAATACGCCGCGCGGATGAATTCCATGCAGACGTCGACTTCGAATGCGGACGACATGCTTGATTCTCTCCGTTTCGAATATAATCGCAGGCGACAACTCGATATCACCAGCGAAATTGCCGAAATAGCCGCGACATCCATCACCGTTTCGGGAAACGCGGATGACTGACGGAAGAAAGGATGTGCCGCCAATGAGTGAAATCTCAAAAGGTACAATAATCAAAATATGCGGTTCGGTCCTCGATATCAGAATAACCGGGGGAAGACTGCCGTCTATAAAGTCTCTGATTGTCTGTGAGGAAACCGGACATCATATGGAGGTTGCGGCACATGTCGCCGTTGATACCGTCAGATGTATCGCTCTCGAATCGACCGAAGGACTGATGTGCGGATC
>JAAYXM010000056.1 GCA_012515925.1 Clostridiales bacterium | reverse complement strand
GTTACGGCGGCGCCCGCGATATACATGGACGAAGCGATAAAAGTGACGCCTGTAAATCCCGAAAATCCGGGTGGCCCGCGCCGCGTGATATTCGCCTCCGAGCGCACGCTGCCGGCAGGATTCACGCTTATTGAAACGGGTATACTCGCATCCACGGCAGGCGTACCTAACCTTGACGATTATTTTTACAAAGCGATTGCGAAGTCCTCGGAGAGAAACGGTCAGTTTACGGCGCGTATTGACAACGTGCCTGCCGGAACTCCCGGCTATGCGAGAGCGTATATGATTTACAGGACCCCGGGCGGCGATTATAAGGTAATATACAGCAATACCGTCGGCGGTATTGTTTAGCCGGAAGGAGTTTATGAAATGAAAAAGCTTTACGAAACTCCGGATTTGAAAAAGACCGAATTTGAAAGCAGTGACTTAATAACCCTAAGCATACAGGATTTCAGTTACGCGGGAATCGAGGATTACGGCGGAATTTAACTTAAAATAAGCAGTACAGGCAACCGGGGTTAAAACGAAAAACACGCATTACCCGGTTGCCTGTACTAATAACCGGAATAAACACCTTCCGAACATAACAGGGGGTATCTTTATGAAATTACTGCGTTTTAATGCGGTAAAAAACCGATAAGTCTTTTGCTGAGTTTAGCGATGCTTTTCGCGCTTATGCCCGCGCTCCGAAACGCCGGGTTGACGCCTGAATACACGGGCTATATCGAGGACTTTACGAGAGGGCTGCAGCTGGAAAACAAGATAATCGTTAAGTCCGATACCGAAATGGATACAAAACTGCTCGCGGATAAGTACATATACGTGGACAGCACCTTAGAGAGCCCCGAAAACGGCGTATACAGGTTGCTCGGCCCCGACGGAGGCGGTAGCCCGGGCGGAATCGTGATACCGCCCGTGACTCCGGATATCGGGGAAAGGTTTACCGATTTGGCGGGCTTTGACTGGGCGCGCGACGCGATAAATGATTTAGCCGGAAAAGGCATTATTACGGGCAAACCAGGCGGCAGATTCGCCCCCGGAGAGAACATCACGCGCGCGGAAATCGCGGTTTTAGTATCAAGGATATTAGATAAGTTAAAAGCCTGACAGCCGGCTTCCGTAAAGGCAAAACATAAAAGCGCCGAAGCATATTTCAATGCCTCGGCGCTTTTACTTTTCTTACATGTTGTTTTAGTTTATTATTCGAAGAAACTCGGGATATTTGCCCGCCCACTCTCCGTGACGCGCAGGCTCATAAACGGCAAAATCAAACGAGCGTGACAGCAGTTTATGCGCCTCGGATAAATCCTTGATTTCCCCGTTCGCGATAAGCTGCGTAATAATGTTGCCGAGCGCCGTGGCCTCGGCGGGCCCCGCGAGGACCTCTTTGCCGGTAGCGGAGGCGGTCATGCCGCATAAAAACGTATCCTTTACGCCGCCGCCCGCCAGATAAATCCTGTCGAAGTTCTTACCGGTGCAGTCGATTACCTGACGCATCGCGAAATTATACTTCATAGCGATGCTCTCGTATATACAGCGGACGATTTCACCGTCCGTATCCGGAACATACTGGCCGGTTTTTTTGCAGAACCTGCGGACTTTTTCTATTATGTCCCCGGGCGTGAAAAACTCCGGCGCGTCGGGATCGATAAAGCACGCAAACGGCTTGCATTCTCTCGCGAGCATCTCCATGTCGTTATACGAATACATTTTGCCCTGACTTTTAAACTGCCGGCGCGCCTCCTGTATAATCCACAGCCCGACTATGTTTTTTAAGAATCTTGTTTTATTATCGTAGCCGACTTCGTTCGTAAGGTTGCACCCAAGCGACTTCCCGGTTATAACGGGCTTGTCGAGCACCGTGCCGAGAAGGCTCCAGGTCCCGCAGGAAATAAACAGGAAATCATCTTCCATGGCCGGTATGCCCGCGACCGCGCTTGCCGTGTCATGCGAGGCGACACTTATTACGGATTTCGGGGTAATATCCAGCTCCCTGCATATTTTATCCGTCATATTACCCGCGATTGACCCCGCGGGTACAATCTCCGGGAATATCCGTTCGGGAATCCCGAGCTTTTTTATTATATCTATATTCCATTGCCGGGTGTGCGGCTCGAGCAGCTGTGTGGTGGAAGAGATTGATATTTCGGCGCGTTTGGCGCCTGTCAACAGGTAATTGAACAAATCCGGCATCAGGAGCATCGTATATGCCTTTTTCAATAATTCCGGATTGTTTAATAAGATTGAATATAGCTGGAAAACAGTATTCAATTCCATAATCTGAATGCCCGTGAGCTTATAGAATTCGGTCCGGCCGCCGAATTGCGCGCAAACCTTGTCCACCATGCCGCGGGTTCGCTCGTCGCGGTAATGTACGGGGTTGTCAAGAAGCTCGCCGTCCTCCGAAAGCAGCCCGAAATCCACGCCCCATGTGTCTATGCCGACGCTCTTAAACCCATGGAGCTTCGCGGCTTTTTCGATTCCGCGCTTAATTTCGCCAAAAAGCGAATCTAAATCCCAGTAAAGGATTTTGCCCTTTTTTACCGGCGTGTTTTCAAACCTGTGAACCTCGTTTACGGAAATACGTTCCCCGTCAAAGCTTCCCAAAAACGCTTTGCCGCTTGAGGCTCCGATATCAATCGCGAGCACGTTCTTCTCACTCATTATATTCCCTCCCTACGTTTTGTTAAGCAGCAGCTGTGTGGATTTTATCAGGTTTTCATGCTCGGAAAGCTTAAGCTTCTCGCATACAAAGCTCTGCCGCGGCGAGTTTATATCCTCGCCGCAGATTTCGAGCATGTCGTACTTTTCGCATAATTCTTTTACGGTTTTAAGCTGTTTTGCCGTGTTTCTCGTCGGCATATACGCTATCGCGTTAACTCCCTTTTCGCTTAAAAACCCGAACAGCTCCTCTATGTAATCGTCCTCAAACTTTAAGGCTTTCTTATCGCCGGTAACAGACTCGGTCACGTCGCCCAGATACGCGTAGCAGAGAATCGAGCCTGTTTTTTGAGTAAGCTCCGCCGCCGCGTCGATACCCGGGCATTCGTCCGCGGCGTCGATGTATATCCGCTCGAGGAAATAACCTTTTAATATCCCGAGCAAATCGTATTCATAGAAATAATAATCCGTATCATAGAGCATATTAAGCTGTTTTTCGCTTAAACCCGCGACACCTATTCTGCCGAGAAGGCTTATAAGCTTTTCCCCGCGGCCGGCATGTTTTGTCAGCGCGTACGCCGCGGCGAGCAGCAGATGACGCTCGGTAACGCTGCCGCCCTTATCATACATCGAAAGCGGGAGCACATGCTGTTTGAAATCGATATGTATTCCTTCGCGGCTCAGAATTTCGTTCAGCCTGACCGTCATTTGTCCGATACGGGCTTTCCGGTGTTCCCTTACCGGCGTCAGGAACGCGTTAACGGTGTCTATGTGTTTTTCGGGTATTCCGTGCAGCACGAAATAGCTTACGCCGACCTGGTCGGGGTGGTTTGTGCGACGGCTTTCGAACACGCTTTCCGCCATGGACAGCCGCAGCTCAACCCCGATTGTAACGGGCATATTGAGTATTTCACCCGCCCTGATAAACTCCCGCGCCCCGCCTATACTGTCGTGGTCCACTATGCCCGCGGAGGCGAGCCCCGCGGCGCGCGCGAAGTATACCGCCGCGGCAGGCGAGTACGGCGAAAACGAGTATGTCGTATGTATATGGTTATTGACGCACCAGTGTTCGGGCTCGGGAAAACGCGCGGATTGCGCTGTCGCCGCGAGGTTTTCTATCCGGCTTTTTTCATCGGGCGCGTTTAATCTTCCTAAAAGGTCTGTATCAATCACTTTTTATAACTCCTTGCAATCAGTGCAGCATTATCTGGCCGCCTGTGACGGGTATTGCCTGACCCGTCTCGTATTCCTGCTCCACCGCGTACAGTATCGCCCTGACTATATCCGAGGGGTAAACGCCGCGGCGCATGGGCACCATGCTCTCGTAATGCTTTTTAACGTCCTCCGTTGTTTTCGCGCCCGGAACCTTCCCGGCCTTCAGGTATTGCACGAACAGGCCGTTTTCCGGGTTTGTCCACAGCGGGCCGTCAAGGTAGTTGCCCGGGCAGATTGCGTTTACTTTTATGTTATATTCGCACAGCTCGAGCGCAAAGCTCGCGGTGAGCCCGATACCGCCGAACTTGCTGCCCGCGTACGCCGAGTTTTTATTGCTGCCCGCAAGCCCGGATTTGGAGTTGATTTCAATGATGTCCCCGCGCCAGTCGGGGTTTGCCTCATGCTGGGCTTTCATTATCTCGCTCGCGTATTTCGCGCAGATAAAATACGCGATATAGTTTACGCGTGTTACAAATTCAAAATCGGCACATTCGAGCTCGCCCAAAGGCCCCGCCCTCAATACGCCCGCGTTGCTTATAAGCAAATCTATACCGCCGAAATGCGAAACGGTTTCGGCCATAAGATTCGCGACGCTTTCCTCGTCCGTCACGTTCGTATATATGAATTTTGCGCGGCCGCCGAGGGCCTTCTCAAACTTTTCGCCCTCGTCGCGGTTTATATCCGCTATTACGACTGACGCGCCCTCCTTGTATATGCCCTCGCAGATGCCGCGTCCTAAACCCTGCGCGCCGCCCGTCACAACCGCGATTTTACCGGACAGTCTGCCCGGGGCGGCGTCGCGGGAATTAACCTTATCGGCCGCGATTTTTTTCCAGCTGCTTAAATCTATCATGATTATTCCTCCAAACAGAAACGAGCATTTATATCAATATTAGAATACAACAAATAGTCAGAATAGTCTATAATTAGCGTATATATTGCTTATAACAGCATATCATGCTATAATTTCAATCAAAACCAATCAAAATCAATCAGGAGTTGGGGATATGTTTATACTCGAAAGACAGCAGAGAATAATCGAGATAATAAAAAAGCGCAAATGCGCGACGGTGTCTTATTTAAGCCGGGAGCTCTACGCAAGCGAGGCGACGATAAGGCGCGACCTTGTAGAAATGCAGAAGAGAAACATGATTAAGCGTGTACGTGGGGGCGCGGCGCTAATCGAGGGAATCAGCAGCGACGAGCCGCTTCTGGTGCGCATGAACAGGGACAGGGAGAAAAAAGAGTATATAGCAAGGCTTGCGCTAAGATATGTCTCAAACGGCGCCACGCTGTTTATGGACCCGAGCTCAACCGTAACCGTTCTGGCGTCGCATTTAGGGGAGTATGACTGACTCACCGTACTTACAAACGGGGTAATGTCGCTTAACATACTGAACGAAAAAACCACGGCCAGGGTATTCTGCAGCGGCGGTTTAATACGGAACAATTCCGCCCTTGTGGGGCAGAGCGCGCTTGACGGTATTTCAAAGTTTTACGCGGATGTTTTGTTTTTCTCATGCTGCGGCGTATCCATAGCGTGCGGCAGCACCGAAGCTCTTGAGGACAACGCGACCGTCAAGAGGGCGATGTTCGAAAACGCGGCTAAGCGTATTCTGCTCTGCGACAGTACCAAGTTCGACACGAATTATTTCTGCAAGGTTTGCGACGTAAACGATATTGACGTGATAATCACGGATAAAAAACCCTCGGATAAATTTCTGGAAAACGCGAAATGCGCTGTCATATATAAGTAACCGCGGCCAAAGCCGAGGTTAGTTACCGGGTTACGATGCTTTCTATCAGACTTGATGTTTTCTCCGCGTTATCGGGAGATAGTATGCCGATTTCCATAGAATAGCCGACTCCGCTTTTTGGCGCTAAATAACGCATCTGTCCCTTGCTTTTCATGTAGTTATATCCGAGGTGCTCACCCGTTGACGGAAGAACCAATCCGAGAGCGTCTTCGTCACCGGTGCGTGAAATCCAGCGCAGTCCCATGGGCAGGTTATGCCTTACGTAATGCGCGTACCCGTCCGGCAGGTATTGCATTGAGTGCGCGTACCCGTTTTCGTCAGGTATAAACTTTATTGTAAACACTATTTCAGGGTCATATACCTGCGTTTTGCCGTCAACCCTGTTTTGAACCGCTATATCCTCATCAAGCTTGTCAAAATAAGCGTTTAATCTCGCGGCTTTTTCAGCGTCTAAACCGTCAGGAATAATCCAGTGCGTATAAACATGGTCTTTGTCGAACTTTGTCGTGGCCAAAAGGCGGCTGCCGTCCTCGGGCCTGAAGTTGATATGGCAGAGATAGGCGTATTCCAGAGGATCAGAGCGCAGATTCGATATATCAACATTCAGTCCGACCGTGGTTTTGTCACGGTAAAGACGCATCTCGGGGGAGAATGTATAATCCTTCTCAAAGCCCACGGTAAAACGATAGCTGCCGCAAACGGATATGTACTCGCCGTTTTCGTCCTTGCCGGTTACAAGCCAGGCGTCGGAATACGAAGCGTTCGGCAGCTCGCCGTGCAGCGGGTGAGTGTCGTTTGCGCCCGGAACTCCGATTGCCGTAAGACCGCAGTGCAGCAGAAACCCACCGTAGGTTGACAGGAAATCCGTTGTCGGGCGGGGCTCGTCGAACGCGGTTTTCATAGTAAGCTCGTGGTTTAGAAAGTTCATTCGCCAAATCTGCTGGCCCTGAAACGGCAGCATTTCGACATAGCCGTTTTTATTGAACACCCGTAAGCCGCAGACGCCCGTCGTATAGCGAAACGCCGTCGCGCGCATATCTCCGAACTCAACCAGTGTTGTCTCCTTTTCGGTAAAATACCGCTTATGTAAGGGCAGCTTAATAAACATACCGTTTCACTCCTGTTAATATTTTTTTATCTCCTCAGCTTATGCTTAGAATACATTAAAAGAAATCGGTTGTCCATGTTTTATCGTTTGATTGAGCTATCAAGCAGATATAAGCTTTTTACCAAGCATTTACGCTCAATATCAATCATTTTATTGTAATATTCTGTAAAAAACGCGGGCGATTTTCGAGTTCATAACTGAAATATAGTGAAAACGTTATCATTTTTTATTGCGGACGATTGGATACTAATATTAAGTATTATTATAATGCTTTATGCAATTTACTTAGTTGTAAAAAATACATTGACATAATGCAAATATAATTATATAATTACCCCATGAAAACGTTGTCATGGAGGATGAAGAAATGAACAGAGTATGTATACCGGATTATGAATATCACGAAAGGATTAAAAAGGCGGCGGAGCTTACGCAAAAGGCTGGGCTTGACGTGCTGCTCGTAAACTCCACCGAGTCTGACTATGCGAATGTCAGGTATTTTTCGGGCTTCTGGCCGCTTTTCGAGCGCGCGGGGGTTGCGATTTCCGCTTCCGGCGGGGCGGCTTTGATGGTCGGGCCGGAATGCAAGATATTCGCGGCGGACGTAAGCAGGATTACAAATATTTTTCCGTCTCTGTACTACCGCGAATCCGCTAATCCCGCCTACCCCGAGTTTAAGTCAAGCACTTACAAAGACGCGTTCAAGAGTATCGGAATCGCCGGCAACAGGATTCGTATCGGTATCGGCGGATATCTTGATATGACGGTTGCTATGCTGGAGGGACTTAAAGAGTGTTATCCCGACGCGGAAATCGTTAACGCGGATGATATTATGATAAAGCTTCGGACAATAAAATCCGAAAATGAGTTAAACTGCATGCGCGAGGGATTTCGAATCGTCGAGCTCGCGACGAAAGAGGTTATAAAGAACCTTAAGCCTGGAGTTACGGAGCTTCAGATGGTGGGTATCGCGCAGCGCGTCATATACGAAAACGGCGCGGAGTACGAGGGCCTTCCGATGTACGTGTTCAGCGAAAAGTCAACGCGGCACGCTATTTCGCGCCCGGGCTACCGGGTTATCAACGACGGGGATTTGGTGCAGCTGAACCTGTCCGCAAAGGTTGACGGGTATTCGCCGAGCGTCGGTATGCCGGTCTGCGTCGGGAAGCTGACGCCCGAAAAGCGTAAATATGTCGAATTCTGTCTTGAGGCGCATAAGTGGACGGAGAGTAAGCTTCGCGCGGGGGTACTTGCCTCCGATATAGCCAAGGGCTTCTATAAGTTCTATGAGGATAACGGGTTTTTAGACGGCTTTACTTACGGGCCGTGTCACGGTACCGGGCTTATCGAGGTTGAGGCGCCGTGGATGGAGACCTCGTCCGATTATCTGCTTTCCGAAAACATGACGTTCCAGGTTGATACGTTTATTTCCGGACCGAGCTTCGGCATAAGGTGGGAAAAGGGAATAGTCATCCGCAAAGACGGCTGCGAGAGCCTGTGTTCGCCTATTGGGAAAATCCACGAGATTTAGAGCAGGAGGTTTGTCATGAGATTTGAGAACATGATGCTGCGGGATATAAAAGCCGCGAAGGCCGAAAGAACCCCCATCGTCATACCTGTCGGAACAATCGAGTATCACGGCCCGCACTGCTCGCTCGGCTGCGATACGCAGATTTGCCTCGGTCTGTTAAGCGAGCTTGAAAAGCGTAAAAATATAATAATCGCGCCGCCGGTCTGGTACGGCGTTGCGAGCTTTGCCGTCGGCGGTCCGGAAAACGGCACGGTTAATGTAGATGTTGATATTTTTGAGGCTTATATTTATCAGATACTTAAATCGCTGCTTTACGGCGGGTTTAAGAATATTTACATGCTGATTCATCACCAATATGAAACAGAGAATCTCATGCCTATGACGCTTGCGTGCATGAAAGCGGCAAAAAAGCTGATTTTCGAGTATCTGGAGGAAACCCGCGGCCGCGGCTGGTGGGGCAGCAATGACTTTGCTTCGTATTATGAGGAGCTTGAAGCGTCGGATTGTCCGTGGAACTGGATTACGGTTTTGCCCGCCATGAGCGCCGAAGTGCAAAAAGCCACGGGCTATGACCATGCCGGAAAATATGAGTGTTCTATTCTAAGGGCATTATATCCCGACGCCGTGAAAACAGAGAGGATACCGGAAAGTGACGCATGGTTTATTCAAAGCGCGGCTGAAAGCAGCGTTGAATTAGGACTAAAAATGGTTGAGCTTTCGGTTGAGGACCTATATAATAAGATTAATTGATATATAAGGGGTTTTGTATGTGGCGACTTTGAAGGATGTTACGCGGCATT
>JAAYXM010000055.1 GCA_012515925.1 Clostridiales bacterium | reverse complement strand
ACCTCTGACGGAGTTATCCCCCGTAATATCTCCGTTTTCATCAATATAGCTAATGTCGCAGAAGACCATGCCGTATTCCGGTTCTTCGTCAAGAGCCTCAGCCATTATTTTAAAAGCGTCCCCGGCATAAAGGTTATCATCGGATGTCCAGGTAAGATATTCGCCTGAAGCCTGTCTGAAACCGATGTTAAGGGATTCGGGCAGTTTTTGATTTGTGGGGTTCGTAATAAATCTTATCCTGTTATCCGTTTTTGCAAACTCTCTGATAATATCGGGGGAGCTGTCGGTCGAGGCATCATCGACTATAATTAATTCCCAGTTTGAATATGTCTGATTAATAACGCTTTGAATGGATTCCCTCAGATATTTTTCACCGTTATATACAGGGAGAACAACAGATATTTTCTTCATTGAGAATTTAACCTCCTGCTAATTTAAAACCTTATCGAGCAATCCGTAAATTCTCCCGAACTTCTCCGGAAACTCTCTGTTAGTCCTTATGTAATCGTTCAGATGCAGCTTTATTTCATCCTGCATAAACGTCAGGGTTTTATTGTCCTTTTTCTTAACCGCGATTTCAGAGATAACGCTTGCGTGATGACAGTAAAATCCCCTTGCCCAGAAGCTTATATCGGAATATCCGTTGGCTATAAGAAGTTCCTCAACTCTTTTGTAAACAGTAAGAATATCGGATTTAACACTCAAGGCTTCGGACTTGCTTATCGATGTATTCCTTTGACGGTAGTGATAGAGCGGCATATCGGAGTAAACGCCCGCACATTTACCCGTTAAAATCGCGTTTACATAAAACAAAACATCCTCGCCGTAATTTACTTTTTCATCAAATTTCAGATTATTGTTCAATAAAACATCAGCGTCAAAAAGCTTGTTAAACAGATACCCGCAAAAGCCCATGTAATAATCCCTTTTAAGCGGATAAAGCAACATATTTTTCGGGGATATGACCTCATAATGGATATGCTCTTTGTTTGACATCGGAACCGACCCGTTATCTGTATCTTTAAAGTAATTTACAACACTTACGGGCACATTTTTATCTTTTAATATTTTATACAAGACCTCAAACATATTCGGCTCCAGCCAATCGTCCGAATCTGAAAAGCCGACATATTTACCGGTGAAGTTTTTCAATCCGTAATTTCTGGCGCTGCTTACTCCCCCGTTGTTTTTGCGAAACACCTTAATCCTTTTATCTTTCTTTGCGTATTCACTGCATATCTTTGCGCTGTTATCCGTCGAGCCGTCGTCTACGCAGATTATCTCAAGGTTTGTATAGGTTTGGTTTATCACGCTGTCAAGGCATTTCCTTATATATGGTTCAACATTGTAAACCGGTATTATAACTGATATTTTATCCATATTAACCGCCCTTTAGGTTTAAGTCGTTTTTTATCTGCGTAGTTGAAATTTCTACGGTCCTCAGAAAATAAACAACCTTGCAGTATTCGTTCATAAAGTCAAAATGCCCTTCCCAATCGCTTCCCATCACCAAAACATCTATATGATAGAGCTTTACGTCCTCTATTTTCTGACTCCATGAGATTTCGGGAATTACCAGATCAACATACCTGATTGCTTCTAATAGCTGTTTGCGCTCGTTATAACTGAAGTAACATTTCTTATACTTGCATTTTTCGTTAAACTCATCCTCTGAAAGCGCTACTATCAGGTAGTCCCCCTGCTCTTTGGCGCGTTTCAGCAGGTTTATGTGTCCGTAATGCAGCAAATCAAATGTTCCGTATGTGATTACTCTTTTCATGACAACCGCCCCTTATTTAATGTTCGTCAGGATATACTCGTATGTTTTCATGCCGCACGACCCGTCAGTATTTTCAATTAATCCTTTTAAATAATCAAATGATATCTGTTCTCTGTTTAACGCTTCATTTGCCAGATTATCTAAAAATATCGGGAGAGTAACGGCTGAATCTTCATAACCCTGATACGGATGTCCCGCGTTAAATGTAATTAATAATTCGTTTTTTCCGTAAGCGGAATCTGTCGCGGTTATTCGCTGATTAACATTTTGAATAAATACCGGTTTTCCTGTTACATTGAACATACTGACAAGCGAACTGTAATCCCCATAATACGCTTCGCTTAACGCGATAGCCCTGTGTAAATCAGCGGTATCGTCATATATCCCCCAACCGTCTCGCCTGTAACCCGCGACAATCCGCTCATATTCGTCAAGCAGCCCCGGACGCATAGAGCTGTACGTAGCTTCGGAAAGCGGATGAGGCCGCCACCACAGAACAACATCTTTACGGCTTTGAAAGGTCCCGAGAACAAAGCGCAGCTTTTTCAGGTACTCCTCATTACCGGCAAGCATCGCGCCGAGGCTTGTGTTATAGAAGACTACTTTTTTGCCTCCTATTAACTCACGCCATTCGTCCGGCAGGTTACAATCCTCACGCTTAGTGTTGAGTACCTTATCGTATTTTGGCGAACCGAGTGCGATAAACTTGTCCTCCGGCTTGCCGAACCTGTTGCCGTAATGCTTCTTGAAAACGCGGATGTAAGTGTCGCGGATTTTTTCGGACTGGACAATCACCTTATGCGCAAACACACAACCCGCAACGGTGCAAAAAAATTCCGGAACATCGTCAAACGTGACGAAATAAGGTACATATATAAGGCAATCCGTCAGATTCCGCAGCCGCTTGCAATAGAAATCCGGGTGAACACTCGTAACATAGTTTGCCGCGTCATAAGGCGCGAACGTGAATATAACATCGGGGCGGCGCTCCTCAATATCATACGAACGCCAATCCGTGCATTCAATATTATCGCCGTAGGATTCAGCCCCCTCAAAGCGCACCTTGCCGAGCGAGCCGTCGTTGTTTTTCTCAAAGTAGGGTATGGGTATCCAAAAAGCATCGCAGTTGGGGTCTGTCTTTGCCGAATGGTAAACAGATTCAATGCTGTCAGACATGCTCGCCTTGTACGAAAGGAAGGCGACTTCAATTTTATTCGGGCGCAATTCGCGCCTTACACTGCTGTCAATCCTGCAGAGATGGTTGCGCAGGGTTTTTTCGCTGATTTCGCCGGTGCTCGCCTTGAAAAGAAGCTCACAGTATTCCTCCAGCAACTCAACGGTCCGCGTCCCTTCACCCTCTATGCTTTCTATAAACATGCCGAGACTGACTGCACCTTCCTGACAGTCGGCGTACAGACCCGCCGCTTGAGCCTCTCGTATCGTTTGAAGCAAGTCCGATATTTGACGCTGTTGGTATTTTCTCATTCCCGCAGTCCTTCTTCCTTCAAACTTAACGCCCGGTTTTAACGAAACCGGAATAACTTTGCCGTTCTTCCCGATATATTTATAGAAGAATATAGCAAAACACTTATAGTATTATTTATAATACATATCGTATTTAGAGAGGAAATCCTTTAGGGATTAAACAAATTAAATGAAATCATATAAATATTAAATGTAATTAACCGTTTGAACCTTCATCAGAACTTTCTGATATATGAATAATTACCGATTACAGAACAAAAACCCCATACACCGCATAAATGCTGATGTTTGAGGCTTTAAAAGCTGTAACGTTTTTCAAGCGTTTACATGACAAAATCCGCCTTATAGGCGGATTTTGTCTACATTCCGGATCTTGTTTAAATACAAACAAGGCTGTTTTTTATTTTGCGGCGGGGCCCACATATGCCGCGAATCTTTGGATTATCGCCGCGTTTTCCGCTCGTGTCGCTTTGCCGCCGGGGTCTAATCTGCCGTTTCCTCTTCCGCTTATAAGCCCGACGCTTATTGCCCAGCTCATTGCGTCGGCTGCCCATGCGGAAACCTTATTACCGTCGGTAAACTTTGTCAAATCGCCTTTTCCGGAAACGTCCAGGCCTTTGCTCTTTGCGTAGTTATACATGATAACGGCCATTTCCTCACGGGTGATTGCCCGATTCGGCGCGAATTTATTGTTGCCGATGCCGTTAACAATGCTGTTTTCACTCGCCCATGCAACTGCATCCGCAAACCACGCGCCGGCCGGTGCATCCGTGAATTTGCTTGCGGAAGCTTGCGGTTTCCCCGCCAAACGGTGGAGTACCGTGACCAGCATACCGCGCGTCATTGTATCATGCGGCGCGAATTCCTTGCTTGAAACCCCTGCAAATAAGCCATTTTCATTTACAAACCTGACACTGTCATAAAACCAATCATTTTCGCTTACATCCGTGAAAGGATTTGTCCACAAAACAACTCCCGTTGTTATATTGCTGATGCCGCCTCCGCCGTCTCCGGCGTCTGATTCGGGTTTTCTGAGTTT
>JAAYXM010000054.1 GCA_012515925.1 Clostridiales bacterium | reverse complement strand
GTCGTAATCCAGCTGGGCTCGATTTTCGCGGTACTTCTGCTTTATTTCGACAGGCTTAACCCGCTGTCCGCGAATAAAACGCCGGACGAAAAACAAAACGTGCTCCTGCTTTGGCTTAAGGTGGTTGTCGCGGTTATCCCCGCCGCCGTAATCGGCTTTCTGTTTGACGAAAAAATAGACGAGCTGTTTTTCAATTACCGGGTTGTGGCGGTTACGCTTATACTGTACGGCATATTGTTTTTAATTGTTGAAAACCGCAAGCGAAAAAGCGAAATAACAAGTCTTGACAAGCTTGATTTCAAAACCGCGCTTATGATAGGCGGCTTTCAGGTTTTATCCCTGATTCCGGGCACCTCGCGGTCGGGCGCGACGATACTCGGCGCGATTCTCCTCGGCACGTCGCGAAAGACCGCGGCGGAATTTTCGTTTTTCCTCGCAATCCCGGTAATGTTCGGCGCAAGCTTCTTAAAGCTCGTTAAATTCGGGTTTAACCTTTCCGGCAACGAATGGTCCGTTCTGATTACCGGGTTTATCACCGCGTTTGCCGTATCGGTGTTCGCGATTAAATTCCTGATGAACTTTATAAAAAACCGCGATTTCAAGCCCTTCGGATATTACAGGATTATTCTCGGAATCATCGTATTAGCCTATTTCGTTTTCTCATAACCCCTGACGCAATCCCCGTTTCTCTCGCCTGCTGTTGTCTGGTGTCTGGTGTCTATCAACAAAGTGCGTGTGCCGCGGACGGAGTTAACTTCCTCCCGCGGCACACGCTTTATATTATGAAGAGAGTATATCTGTCATTATATGTCCCCGCCCTTTGAGTATACAGGATGTCGCGTTAAAAATCCTCGTCATTATCCTGTGATGACGTATCATATGAGTCTGTCCGCGTATCCCGGAAAACCTCGTCGGTTTCGGACATATCAATCTCAAGCTCGTCAAAATCCGGTCCCACGAGCTTCAAAATATCGTTTTGCTCGTATTGCAGAATACTTAGCGCGTTTTTGATGTTATCGGAGAGCTGCTCAATATTCCGTTTATGATTCTGGCCGCACTCGTAAGCCTTGCTCTGGTACTCCGCCATAATCTTTCTCGCTTTGAGCTTTGTCTTTGTGTTTATATCGAGAAGTTCGCGAATCCTGTCATTTGCCCGGGCGAGGCTTTCCTTTAACCGGTCGTTGTTTTCCGAAAGTATGTTTTTTTCGGCATGCAAAACGCTCATCTCGGTCGCGATCTCGTCAAACTTTTGCTTAATCAGCTCGTTTTCAGACGCGATTATATCGTACTGCTCCTTCGGGACCCGGTTTTCCGAGTATTCGTCAAGCTTTTTATTCAAGTCATCTACTGTAAGCGCGAGCGTGCTAACCTGATTTCTGAGCATGGCGTTTTCCTCCGAATAACGCTCATACTCTTCGAGCATTTCTTTATACTTATTATTTTCTTCGATAATCCGCTTAATCTCTTCTTCGTCCGCCGAAGATTCGGAAAGCTCGCTGACGCTTTCACGCAGCGTTTCAAGCTCGTGAATCAGCTCGCCCGCTTTATTGCTGAGCTCGGTGTTCCTGCTTTCGCTCTCGGCGAGCAGGCTTTTATACTTATCGCGCTCCTGCGTAAGCATCGCCGTCATCGCGGAATACTCCTCGAGCCGCGCCTTGAACGAGGCCTCCGCGGTATGCAGGCTTTCCCTGAGCGTTTTTATATACTCGGTAACCTCTTTAACGGAATACCCGCCGAATACGCTTTTGGCGAAGCTTACCGTATCGCGCGTTTTCCCCGCGCGAAGCTCGTTGATAGTCAGCTGCTTTTCCGCCATTGACTTATACCCCCCTATAGCATGTTTAATACAATCGCGTCGTTTGTTCTCAGGTTTTCCGCGGCGCCGGAGCCCAGTTCAAGCGCCCAGTATGCTCCTTTCACATACCGGCTTACGCGGCCGGGCTTTAAGGAGCGCTCTATCTCAAGTATATTCAGGTCCTTAGAAATAAAAACCACGTCTATCGTAAACCTCATTCCGAACGTGTGAACCTGACTGCAGCCGCGAAGCAGCAGCCCCCGCCCCGGTTCAAGCTCCTTATGTCTTAAAAGGCCGACAAGCCTTTCTTTAAACCTTTCGGCAACCTTTGCCCTGCATATCGCAATGCCGTTTAAATCATATATCTCACAATCGCGCATATTTACCTCTTATCCGAATTGGTCTATAAGGTCGATAATCGTCGGTCCGAGCAGGATAATAAACAAAACCGGGAAAATGAACATAACGAGCGGCAGCATCATTTTAACGGGCGCCTTCATCGCCTTTGCCTGCGACTCCTTGCGTCTTTTCTCACGGATTTCCTTCGCCTGTGTCTTAAGCACGTTGTTAATGGGTATACCCAACTGCTCCGCCTGGATTATCGAACCGATGAACGTCGAAAGCTCCTCGACGCTGTTTCTCTCGGACATGCTCCGCAGCGCTTCCCTGCGCGGTTTGCCGAGCTTGATTTCGGAGTGTACCGTGTTCAGCTCGGAGACCAGAAGGCCTTTTAAGCGTTCGCCGATTCTGACAAGCGCCGCGTCAAAGCCGAGCCCCGCCTCCATTGACACGCAGATTAAATCCAGAACGTCCGGCAGCTGGCCGCTTATCTCCGCCTGACGCTTTTTTATCCTGAATCCCAGATACAGATTCGGAACTATCACGGATAAAGCCGTCAGAACAATCAAAATCAGTATTTCCAACGCAGAATCTAAATGAATAAACATATTCAAAGCAAGACAGAACAGCAGCACACCGCCGGTAATCATAAGCCTCGCCGCGTTATACTCGCCGGCGGTAATGCCGAAGCCCGCGAGTCTTAAGCTGCGCTCAAGCTTCTGCGACTTGTTTTTTTTGCCCTTGCTTTTAGGCAGAAGATTGGATATCCCTTTTAAAATGCCCGTAAAAAACGGAAATATCACGCGCTTGATAAACGGTTCCTCGAACTCCTCGTCAAAAAGCGCCATGTTCTGTCCCTTAATCATATTCAGCCTTCTGCGCTTTAAGTCCGATTTTTTCGCGAACGGGTAGAATATTATAATTAAAAGCACATAAATCAATATGGACGAGCTAATCACCAGAAAAGGCATATTAACCCTCCTCACATTTTGATGTTGACTATTTTTCTGATAATCAAAAAGCCTATGGTTTCGAGAGCCGCCGCCGCGATAAGCATGACAACGCCGACCTGTGTTTTAAAAAACACCATCACATAGTCCGGATTGATAAGCATGAATAATAATAAAATCCCAATCGGCATAAACCCGACGACCATTCCCGAGGTTCTTCCGGTAGTGGTCAGCACCTTAAGCTCCCTTTTTAACGCAAACCTTTCCTTAATCGTATCGGCGATATTCGCGAGAATATCCGACAGGTTGCCGCCCGTCTGCCGCTGTATCAGTATGGCCGAAACAATCAGCATAAAGTTCTTGCTGTTGATTTTTTCCGAGAGGTTCGTAAGGGATTTTTCGATTGAGCTCCCAAGCTTAATCTCCTTGAGAACACGCCCGAATTCCTTTGAAATCGGCTCGGGCATCTCGTTTGAGATGCTGGCCATCGCCTGCTGGAACGTAAGCCCCGCGCGCAAGGAGTTGCAGATTATGCCCAGAGCGTCCACAAGCTGCTGCTCGAACAACTCCACCCGCTTTGCCCTTTTAAAATTTATATAGAGTGGCGGCAGCATGACGCCGATACAAAGCGCGCCGACCGCGACTATGATATTCCCGCTTGTAGCGAGCAGAAAGCTTGACGGCACCAGCGTCGTGATTATCCAGAATGTCAGAAATTCCGAGGGTTTAATCAAAAGACCCGACATCGAAATCTCGTTAGAAAGCTTTATAAGAAACTTTATTTTCGTATCTTCGCGCGCGCGCCTTCGCGCAACCCTCTTTGCGGTTTCCGTTTCCTTACCGGCAGTATTCGTTATCGCGTTTATCCGGCGCATGACCCGTATCTTGTTTTTGTTTAGCGCAAAAAGCACGCACAGTACGATTAAAAACAACGCGCAGGTTACGAGAAATACCATGATTAACGTATCCATCCGACGCACCTTTCCCGAACTAATCGATAAACCAATCGTCGTTGACCATAACCCCGTTGTGTATAATCTTTTCCAGACAGTGCGGGCGGACGCCCGAGCTCCTGAACACACCTTTGAATTTCCCCGTGGCGTCAAGCTGGCCTGTGGTCTCGAAATTGAACAGGTCCTGCATGACTATTACATCGCCTTCCATGCCGACCACTTCCGTAATATTTATTACCTTTCGGGTACCGTCACGCAGTCTTGACTGCTGAATAATTATATCAATGGCGGAGGTCGCCTGGTCTCTGATTGCCCTGAGCGGAAGCTCCATTCCGGACATAAGTATCATAGTCTCTATCCTTGAAACCGCGTCACGGGGGGAGTTCGCGTGAATCGTCGTAAGTGACCCGTCGTGTCCCGTATTCATGGCCTGGAGCATGTCGATGGTTTCGGCGGAGCGCACCTCGCCTACTATAATCCTGTCCGGTCTCATTCGCAGCGCGTTTTTGACAAGCTGGCGTATCGAAATCTGCCCCTTGCCCTCCAGGTTGGCGGGACGGCTTTCAAGCGTAATCACATGCTCCTGGAGCAGCTGCAGCTCCGCCGCGTCTTCAATCGTTATTATTCGTTCGTTGTCCGGTATGAAGCTCGACAGGACGTTAAGCAGCGTTGTCTTGCCGCTGCCCGTACCGCCCGAAACGATTATGTTAAGCTTGCCCTTGACGCAGGCCTCAAGAAACGAAACCATTTTCTGCGACAGCGAGCCGAAATTCAGAAGCTGCTCAACGGTAATAGGTTTTTTTGAGAATTTCCGTATGGTTATGACCGGGCCCACAAGCGACAGCGGCGGTATTATCACATTGACGCGCGAGCCGTCGCTTAAGCGCGCGTCCACCATCGGGCTTGACTCGTCAACATGCCGGCCGACGGTTGACACAATCCTGTCGATTATGTTCATCACATGCTCGTTATCCTTAAAGCAAACGTCGGACAACTGGATTTTGCCCTGTTTTTCTATAAATACCTTATGGGGTCCGTTGACCATTATCTCGGATACGGCGGGGTCCTTGAGCAGCACCTCGAGGGGGCCGTAGCCGGTTATTTCGTTCAGGACCTCCTCCATTATCCTGAAACGGTCGGCGCGGTTTAAATCGTCCGCCTCGACGGCTATTATCTCGTCGAGTATTTTCTGAATATCATCGTTGTTTTCCCTTTTATCGGGAATAATATTGGCTTTGTTTATTTCGTTTATGGCTTCCTGGTGAATACGGTTCTTCAAGTTTTCAAACGCGTCAGCGTACCGGGCCGCCTTTTTTGATTCGTCGGGCGCCTCGTCCGTCTGGCTCTGTTTTCTTTGTTCGATACGCTCCAATAACCCCATGGTTTTTTACCCCTTTATTTCACCCTGCTGTCAATGATATTTACAATACTGTCGGCAAGCTGCGCAAGCTCGCGCGCGATTGCCGTGCGCGGCGCGTCTATTACAATCGGAACACCCTTGTTGTGGCATGTCAGCGCGGTTTTAATATCGAGTGAAATCTTGTTTTTGACCTGCAAATCAAGCACGCGCTGGATATCCTTAACCGAAATAATCCCGTTTGAGATTTTATTTATCACAACCTCGGTTTTGTCGCGCTGCTGAAGCGACTCCAGAATATTCAGGCTGGTCTTCGTATTGCGCAGCGTGGATATGTCCATACCCGAAACAAGCAGAACAAGATTCGAGTTTTCTATCGCGACCATCGTGGCGTCGTTAAAAAGCGGCGTGGTGTCGATTATTATGTAATCAAAGTGCGGTCGCATTGTGTTGATAATCGTTTCGATATTTTTCGCCGACACGTATTCGGCGTATTCCGGGCTTTTCGGCGCGCACAGCACGCTGACGCCCGAGTAGTGCAGAGCTGTAAGCCTTTTTATCGCGTCGATGTCCGCGGCGTCCCTGCCTTGGGACAGCTCGGCTATCGTGTCCTTTGTGTCAATGTCGAAGAATATGTTTACATCCCCGAACTGCAAATCCGTGTCGATAACCGCGACCTTATTGCCCTTCTGGGCAAGCACGACCGCCGTATTGACCGCGATCGTGGTTTTGCCTACCCCGCCTTTGGCTCCGAACACGGTAACGACACGCGACTGCATGCCCGCCCCGACAACGGTGCCCGTGTTAAGAAGCCTTGACTTTTCGACATTGTACGCCTGCTCGATATTCTCGTACAGCGTGGCGGAGTCAATCGGAAAGCCTAAAACCTTGCGGACGCCCGCGAGCATCGCCTTCTCAATCATTTCCACGTTTACATCGGAGCATACGCAGATGATGGCGCACCCGGGTATCTTTATATATATTCTGTTTGCAAGCTCTAAAAACTCCTCGGAACCGCTGTCGCATTGCAGGATAACTACCTGCGGCTTGAGTCCGAGCGCCTTCTCGTAGGCGTTATCCATTTGCTTCGCAAATCCGACTACCGCAACCTCCTGATCGTTCAACAGGTTTTTGATTTCAAAAATCCTGTTGTCGTTGTTGCCGATAATCATTACCCTGACCTTTTCCATAATCTCATTCTCCTTATAATACCCATTAAGACGGGTAAGGCGGGCTATGGCATATACGGCGAAGGACTGATTTTCTTTTCGTCTATTACCGAGCGCAGCACCAGCCGGTATTTCCCTTCGGACAACGCGTAGTTGAGCTTTAATATGTCGTTTGCGTGCGCTAAAACCGTGACGGACGTATATGTACCCGAATCCCCGGTGGATTTTCCGCCCACCTTTAAGACCTCCACGTTTTCCGCGACCATGACCGAGTGTAGCGGCTTGCTCTCTAACTTCTCGTTAACCATAATCGCTACAATGTCAACTCTGTCCCCTTGTCTTATGTATCCGCCGATGCCGCTTATCTCGTCGGTCTTAATCGTGAGCGCGCGGTAATCGGGCTTTACCGATAATGACAGCTCATTGCCCGCGGCGGCCTTCTCCGAATCGCTCAGCCTTGACTTAAGCACCTGCTCGCCCGCCTCTATTTTCTCGGTGGCAATGCGCCCGACCGCTTCATCTGCGCTTACAAGCGACAGCTTATGAACCGACTCAACGGGCAGCTCCCTGATTGTCAGCATTTCGGGCTTTATCTGCGAGTTTTTCGGTATGCTTCCCACGGCGACAACCACGGGCTTTGTCTTAACCGTGTAATCCTTTTTGAGGTTTGTGGCAAACTTAAAAACCGCGAACCCGCTAATAATCGAAACAATCAACGCAATTACTATGAGCTTTTTCATATTAATGCATCGCTTTCT
>JAAYXM010000053.1 GCA_012515925.1 Clostridiales bacterium | reverse complement strand
CATTATTGCCTCGCCCGAGGGAATAAAGTATATTTCCGAAGCGCATCCCGATGTTGATGTGTACTGCGGGGTATTGGATGAATACCTGAACGAAAACGGGTATATCGTTCCGGGACTCGGGGACGCGGGCGACCGGCTCTTCGGCACCTTATAGACACTAGACACTAGTCACCGGACACTAGTAGACGAAGAAGACGAAGTAAAACGTAGCGCTCGTCTACTGGCAACCGGCAACTAATGACTAGCAACCAGGTACTAAAGGTACCAGACACTATCAGATGATAGAAGAGTTTTTACGTTAGTTTAAAAAATTGCATGTAAAAAAGGACGAGGATTACGTATTGCCGTTTTCCTCGTCTTTTTACTATATAAACCGTAATCTCCGTCTGCTAGTGACTAGTGTCTAGATTGTCTAAATCTTGTCGTTGCTGCCCAGTACGGTTATAATTTTATGCTTTACAAGCTCCTTGATATTGGCGCGGGCGGGAGACAGGTACTGGCGCGGGTCGAAATGGTCAGGATGCTCGCTGAAGTACTGTCTGATAGTGCCCGTCATGGCGAGCCTTATATCCGAGTCGATATTTATTTTGCAGACAGCGCCTTGTGCGGCTTTGCGCAGCATTTCCTCGGGAACGCCCTGAGCTCCCGGCATGTTGCCGCCGTTGCTGTTTATCATTTCCACATACTACGGTATGACCGAAGACGCGCCGTGAAGCACTATCGGGTAGTTCGGAAGCCTTTTCGAGATATCCTCAAGTATATCGAACCTGAGCCGCGGCGTACCCTTGAATTTGTACGCGCCGTGGCTTGTGCCGATAGCGATCGCGAGCGAGTCAACACCCGTGCGCCCGACGAATTCCTCAACCTGCGCCGGGTCGGTAAACTGGGCGTCATCGTCGGCGACGTTCACATCGTCCTCAATACCGGCAAGCTTTCCAAGCTCGCCCTCGACGACCACACCGTGCGCATGGGCGTAGTCTACGACCTGCTTTGTAAGCCTGATATTCTCCTCGAACGGGTGCTTGGAACCGTCTATCATAACCGAGGTAAACCCGCCGTCGATGCACGACTTGCAGATTTCGAAGCTGTCACCGTGGTCGAGATGGACGCAGATAGGGAGATCCGTATCCTCAAGCGCGGCCTCGATAAGCTTCATCAGGTATACATGCTTCGCGTATTTTCTCGCGCCGGCGGAAACCTGAAGAATAGGCGGGGAGTTGACCTCTTTCGCGGCCTCGGTGATGCCCTGGATAATCTCCATATTATTTACATTGAAGGCCCCTATCGCATAGCCTCCGTCGTAAGCTTTTTTAAACATTTCGGTTGATGTAACTAACGGCATTATCTTTATCTCCTTATATTATTTTTGTTATAATTTTATCAATTCTTCCGGTTGATTGCAAGGTATTTTTGTTTTTTGTACGTTTATATGAAAAACAAGACTGTTTATATACTTCTTTCCATGCAGGTTACCGTATCAATCTGCTGAAAACCGAGCGAGCGGAAGTATTCCAGCGTCGCGGGGGAAAGCTCTTTATATAAAATCAGGCGCGTAATACTGTGCCGGTTTATCTCCTCAATCAGATACTCAAGGGTTTTCGCGGCAAGATTTCTGCCGGAGACCGTGGCGGCAAAGCAAAGCTCGCGCAGGATAAAATCATAGTTGCCGTCCGAGCGTGCCTCGGTATGGCCCATAAGAAACCCCGCGGGAAAGCCGTTTTCGTCCATTGAGATATAGCCCGAAAAGCCGACGCATTTGACGATTGACGAAAGGCGCGCGTAAGCGGTGGAATAATTCCATTTCCCGTTCCATGGCTCCTTATTGCCGATAGCGACATAAAGTGCGGCGGCGTTTTTCACGTTGTCAAGATTAATTGGTAAAAACCTCATGTCAAGCCTCCACTATATTATTTCAACCGCTTTACTCATTATTCAGGTTATTATACATATTATATAACATAACATAATTCGGGTTTGTTTTCAACCAAAAAACGAAATCTGATTGCTTTTCGGTATTTTATCAAGCACATGGTATTTCTCCAACAGCTCGATTACGGCCTTTGAAACCTTTTCGCAGCGAAACTGCAGTTCCTCCGCCGATGAGAAGACCGCCTTTTCACGCTCGGCTATTATACTACCCGCCGCGACCTCGCCGAGCCCGGGTATCGCGGTGAACGGCGGCAGGAGACCGTTTTCGGTAATGAGAAATTCCTTTGCCTCGGATTTATATAAATCGATTCTGTCGAATTTAAAGCCCCGCAGGTAGAATTCATGGCATACCTCGAGCGTGACAAGCATGTCCTTTTCCACTTCGGTAAGCTTATCCTTAGCGTTAAGCTCCCTGATTTTCGCGACCGCGGTTTCGTCTCCCGAAGCCATATACATAGCGTCAAATGCCCGGGCGCGTATCGAGAAGAAAGCCGCGTAAAACGCCAACGGCTCATAGACCTTGTACCACGCAATCCGAAACGCCATCATCGCGTAGGCGACAGCGTGCGCCTTCGGGAACATATATTTGATTTTCCTGCAGGAGTCGAGATACCACCCGGGAATATCATGGCCTTTCATTTCCTCTTCCCATTCGGGCTTTAAGCCGCGGCCCTTTCGGACGCTCTCCATAATCGTAAACGCGAGCTTGGGTTTAAGTCCCTTGCCCATCAGATACAGCATTATATCGTCACGCGTACATATTACTTCCTTAAGCGTCGCGGTTTTGCTTTTAATCAGCTCCTGGGCGTTGTTAATCCAGACGTCCGTACCGTGGGACAAACCGGAAATGCGGACAAGCTCGTCGAACGTGGCGGGCTTTGTGTCCAGAAGCATCTCGCGGACGAACTTCGTGCCGTATTCAGGTATTGCCGCGGCGCCCGTTTTGCCGAGTATCTCGTCATCTTCTATCCCCAGCGCCCCGGCGGAGGAGAAAATGCTCATGGTCGCGGGGTCGTCAAGCGGAATATCCATTGAGCTTTTGCCCGTCAGGTCCTCAAGCTTTTTAATTATCGTTGGATTATCGTGACCGAGCAAATCAAGCTTAAGCAGATTGTCGTGTATCGAGTTGAAATCAAAGTGGGTTGTTATTATTTTGCTGTCCGTTTTGTCGGCGGGGTGCTGGACCGGTGTAAAATCGTAAATCTCCTTGTCCTTCGGGAGAATCATGACCCCGCCCGGGTGCTGACCCGTGGTGCGCTTTATGCCCGTACAGCCCTTGGTCAGACGGTTTATTTCCGATCTGGATACGTTGAGGTTATTCTGTTCGATATATTTTTTAACGAACCCGAACGCGGTTTTTTCCTGGATTGTTCCGATGGTGCCCGCGCGGAATACGTTGTCCTCGCCGAAAATTTCGATTGTTTGCCTGTGGGCGCGCGCCTGGTATTCGCCGGAGAAGTTCAGGTCAATATCCGGGGTTTTGTCGCCGTCAAAGCCTAAAAAGGTTTGAAACGGTATGTCGAACCCGTCCTTTATGTATCTTTCCCCGCACGCGCATGTCTTGTCGGGTAAATCCGCGCCCACCGCGTATTTCTCGTTTTTTACGAACTCCGAGGATTTGCATTTCGGGCAGAGGTAATGCGGCATAAGCGCGTTAACCTCGGTTATTCCGGCCAGATACGCGACGAACGACGAGCCGACGGAGCCTCGCGAGCCAACGATATACCCGTCTTCGAGGGATTTAGAAACGAGTTTTTGAGCAATCATATACATGACGTCGAAATCGTGGCCGATTATCTTGGAAAGCTCGTATTCCATGCGCTCGGACACAATCTCCGGGAGGTCCTTGCCGTAAAGCTCCTCCGCGCGGGTCCTGCATAGCCGTTCAAGCTCCTGCTTTGAGCCCTCGATAGCGGGCGGAAACTGCCCTTCGGGTATGGGGCGGATTTCCTCGCACATGTCGGCGAGCATATTCGGGTTTTCCACAACCGCCTTGATTGCTGTGTCCCGGCCTAAATACGAAAACTCCTCGAGCATTTCATCCGTTGTCTTAAAATACAGCGGCGACTGCTTGTCCGCGTCGGGCACGCTCATGCCCGTCATGATAATCCTGCGGTAGATTTCGTCCGTCGTATCCAGAAAATGAACGTCGCCGGTGGCAACGAGCGGGATTCCGAGAGTGTCGGAAAGCTTCGCTATCCGGCGGTTATATTCCTTAAGCGCATCGAAGGATTCCACCATCCCTTTTTCGACGAGAAACGCGTTGTTGTCGATAGGCTGTATTTCAAGAAAGTCGTAAAACCGCGCTATTTCCGTAAGCTCATGCTCGGGCGCGCCGCGCAATATTGCCGTATAAAGCTCGCCGGCCTCGCACGCCGTACCGATAATTAAGCCTTCCCGGTGTTCGGAAAGTACTCTTTTTAATATTATCGGTTTTCTATAATAATAATTTAAGTGTGAATACGAAACCAGCTTGTACAGGTTTTTAAGCCCGGTAAGGTTTTTAACGAGAATAAGCAGATGATAAGGGTGGGCTTTAAGCTGTGCCCTGACGCCTTCCTCGCCGAAATACGTGTTTAATTCCGAGATGTTTTTTACGTCCTTCGACGACAGTGTTTCAAAAAAGCTTTTCAGCATGTACGCGACGGTTTTCGCGTCGTCCGTCGCGCGATGATGCGTGAATTGCGGAAGATTCAGTTTTTCGGCGACGGTGTTGAGCTTATGGCTTGAAAGCTCGGGAAGCATTGTCCGAGAAAGCGCGAGCGTGTCCATGTATCCGAGATCAATAAGGATACCCTGCCTTTTTAACGCCTCCCTGATAAACCCCATGTCGAATTCCGCGTTGTGCGCGACAAGACAGCGGTTTTTAATAAAATCAAGAAACTCAGGCAGCACATTCTCGATTGTATCCGCGTCCGCGACGGTTTCGTTCGATATGCCCGTAAGTCCGGTGATGAATTCGGGAACAGGCTTTCGGGGCTTGATATACGCGTGAAATTCCTCGCATAGCTCGCCTTTTTTCAGCACGACCGCCGCAATCTCGATTATCTCGTGGTATTTCGGGTTTAAGCCCGTGGTTTCAATGTCAAAGCAGACGAATTCGCCGTCAAGGCTTTCCGAGGCGTTGTTACTGACTATCCCGGCCCCGGTGTTGGTTAAGTAATAAGCCTCCATGCCGTAGATTATCTTGACGCCGTGCTCCTTCGCGGCTTTCATGGCATCGGGATATGACTGAACCACGCCGTGGTCGGTGACCGCGACCGCCTTATGCCCCCAGTACGCGGCGCGCCTGACAATATCGGAGACTGACGCAATGCCGTCCATCGTGGACATGTTGGTATGCATATGAAGCTCGACGCGCTTTTTTGGAGCGGTGTCCTTCCTTATTCGCTTTTCGCAGATAACGATGTTGGTCGCCCGCAGAACAACATCGTGCAGGTAGGTATCGTATGTGCATACGCCGTAAACGCATACATGGATGCCGGGCTTAAGCTTATCGGGAATCTCCGCGTCCGCGGACATCAGGGCTTTTATAACCCTGATTGACCCCGTATAATCCGTAATATCGAAGCTGAGAAGGCTTGTGCCGCGCTCGGGAGTAACCCTGTGGTTTACGGCAAAGATATCTCCCTTAACGGAGACGTATCCGTATTCCTCGCAAAGCTCCTTTATCGGTACAAACTCCGTGAAATTAGGTTTACCGATAACAAGCTCGCCGTCAACTCCCGTTCTCGTGAATTTCGCCGCTTCGCGCGTCCGTGGCTTTTTTCCCGGCTCCGGACGCTTCTCAGGCGGGGGAGGCGGAGGGGTTTTGCCGCGTTTTTTATGCAGCTTCAGTATTTCCTGCTCCGAGACGGCTTCATTGAGAGCGCGCGTCTGCACATTTATTGAAAGCCCGAATTCGTCGAAAACCGTTTTTCTGATATATTCGATACACGGCGAAAAGAATTGCGCGTCGCCGTTTTTAAGCGTTATTTCAAGCGTATTGCCGGAATAATGCCAGGCCGCGCCCGAGAGTATGCCGGACAGGGAAGGGTATTCAGCCTTAAGCCTTTCCGTAAGTGTATTACAGTATTCATCGCAAAAAAGCTTTTCGGGATAACGGGGATTTATACGCGCCTTTTTCAGTCTGTACTTTTCACCGATGAGCTTTTCCGCGACGCGCAGAGCATGCTCGGGGCACAGGGAGTTCAGTTGTATGTACGCGTTTATGACGCCGCTTTTTTTATCTATCGAAACCTTTTCAACAACAGCGTCATTAAAAACTTCAAGTCCGGACTGATTCGCGTCAATTTTAAACGCGTCAAAAAAACCTATCTTATTATTCCCCGACAATTTCATTCTCCTTGCTTTCGGATATTATATCAATAAGTCTCATAAGCTCGTCTACTATAGACTCCATGGGTACCTTTCTGAAAACCTTTCCCTGATAGAACAGGACACCCGAGTCCTTGCCGCCGGCGAGTCCCACGTCGGCTTCGCGCGCTTCTCCCGGCCCGTTTACGACACAGCCCATAACCGCGACCTTAAGCGGAACTTTAATGCTTTTCAGCTTTTCCTCAACACGGACGGCTATCTCTTCAAGGTTAATCTCGCACCTGCCGCAGGTGGGGCAGGATATAAGCTCAGCGCCGGTTTTGCTTAAGCCGACGGCTTTGAGTATATTACGCGCCGTGCGCACCTCGTGTATCGGGTCTGCGGTAAGCGATACCCGTATTGTGTCGCCTATGCCGTCACAGAGCAGGGCGCCGATTCCGATTGCGGATTTTATCATTCCGGGCTCGGGCGTTCCCGCCTCCGTAACACCAAGATGAAGTGGGAAATCCGTCTTTTGCGAAAGCAGCCTGTACGCCTCTATCGTAAGCGGTACGGAGGAGGCCTTGATTGAGACGCATATGTCGTCAAAGCCGTATGCTGTCAGGAGCTCTACGTTGTTAAGCGCGGATTCCGTAAGCGCTTCGGCGCATACTTTTTTATATTTCTTTAGTATTTCGGGCTCGATTGAGCCGGAGTTCACGCCGATTCTTATCGGAACACCCGCCGCCCGGCAGGCGTCGGCGACCTTTTTGATTTTTTCCGGGCTTCCGATATTGCCCGGGTTAATACGGATTTTATCCGCGCCCGAGGCTATGGATTTAACGGCGAGCCGCCAGTCAAAATGAATATCCGCGACGATTGGGATTTTTACGCGCTTTTTTATTTCGGATATGGCATCAGCCGCGACCTCGTCCACCACGGCAACCCTTACTATATCGCAGCCCCCGTCGGCAAGCTTGTTTATCTGCCGGCTTGTGGCCGCGATATCGCGCGTATCCGTATTGCACATGGATTGTACGGAAATCTCCGAGCCGCCCCCGATTATAACCCCGCCGACGTTGATTTTTTTCGTTGCCTTGCGTTTCATGGTATTCTCCTAAATTCGGATAGGGCGAACTTTACCGGTTCGCCCTGTTTTATAAAATAGGGTTCTTTATTGCGCAAAAAGCTTCAGTATATCGTTAAATGCCACAATGACCATAAGAATCATCAGGAATATAAAGCCCGCCGCGTGGACATAGCCTTCGTATTTCGGATTTACGGGCTTTCTCCGTACCAGCTCGACAAGCAGGAACATAAGCCGCCCGCCGTCGAGCGCGGGAAGCGGGAGCAGGTTCATAATCCCGAGGTTAATGGAAATAAACGCGACCAAAAACCAAAGGGAGGGCATGGACTCCTTCGCGGTGTCCACCATTATTTTGGCGATGCCTATGGGCCCCGCCATTTCATCCGCGCCCGCGGTGCCCGTAAGCAAATCGAAAATCCCGGTTTTGACCATGCGTACCAGATTATACGCGTTTAGAATCACATATTTTGTCTTGCTGACAAAATTGCTTTCCGCGACCATAAAGCCAAGCCCCAGCCGGTGTGTTACCTTGCCGTCTATTTTAACCGCCTGCTGTTTGATTGTAACGTCCTCGAGCTTCAGTTTCCTGCCGCTACGCAAAACCTCGATGTCATAGACGGGCGCGGTTTTCCCGCGGTCAAGCCCGATAAAGATGTCATTGAACAGCACGATGCGGTAATCGTCAATCGCGAGTATCCTGTCGCCGGGCATAAGGCTCCCCGCGGTAGTAGACCACGGCTCAACGTTTGATAGCGTCGGCACGTTCCATTCTTTGACGGGCGCGAACACGAAAACAAGCACAAGGAAGCCCACAATCAGGTTCATCAAAGAGCCCGCCGTAACGATTGCGATTCTCGACCTTAAGGGCTTTTTATGGAACGCCCGCGGATCGTCGGAATCCTCGTCCTCGCCCTCCATCGAGCAGTACCCGCCGAACGGGATAATCCGCAGCGCGTAAAGCGTGTCGTCCTTCTGTTTTTTGAATATCGCGGGGCCCATGCCGATCGCGAATTCGTTGACTCTTACGCCCGAGAGCTTTGCGGTGATAAAATGCCCGAGCTCATGGAACGTGATAAGAAGTCCGAATACAACGACAACCAGTAAAATATAAATGTCAATCACCTGATTCTTTTAATAGAATTTATTATTTGTCTCGCCTCCGCGTCGGAGTCAAGGATATCGTCGAGTGACGGGTTTTGAATAACGCTTATTCTATCCAGCGCGCGCTCAACAAACTCCGCGATTTGGTTAAAGCCTATTTCGTGTTTAAGAAACAGCTCCACCGCGGCTTCGTTCGCGCCGTTTAAGACGGCGCAGGCGGTACCGCCGGTACAAACCGCTTTTTTCGCGAGCGCGAGGCATCCGAATGTTTCCGTATCGGGCTTATCAAACGTAAGCGCGCCTATATCAAAGAGATTCAATGAACTGCCGCCGAAGTCAAACCTGTCCGGATATGTCATCGCGTAGGATATCGGCAGGCGCATATCGGGCACGCCCATTTGCGCGATAACCGCGCCGTCGGTAAATTCGACCATTGAGTGTATTATGCTTTCTTTGTGGATTACGATATCTATCTGCTCCGGCTTAACCGCGAACAGGTGCATTGCCTCTATGAGCTCCAGACCCTTGTTCATAAGCGTCGCGGAATCTATCGTTATCTTTGCGCCCATGCTCCAGTTCGGGTGCTTCAGCGCCTGTTCGGGCGTAACGGTTTTCAGCTCGTCTTTGGTTTTGCCGTAAAACGGGCCGCCCGACGCGGTAAGTATTATTCTTCTTAAGTGTTTGGGGTTATCTGTGTTTAAGCATTGGAAAACCGCGGAATGCTCGGAATCCACGGGGATTATTCTCACGTTTTTCAGAGCCGCCCTTTGCGTAACGATGCTTCCCGCGCAAACCAGCGTTTCCTTGTTCGCGAGCGCGATATCCCGCCCTGCTTCGATTGCGGAGAGCGTCGGGGTAAGCCCCGCGATACCGACAATCGCGGAGAGGACCATGTCGGACGCCGCGGCGGCATCGTTTAACCCGCTCTGACCGGAAAGCACTTTCGTATCCGTGTCCGCGAGCCGGGCTTTAAGCTCTTTCGCGGCGTTCTCGTTTCGCATCGCGACGGTTTTCGGCCCGTATTTTCTCGCCTGGCTTTCCATAAGCCGGAAATCCTTATCCGCCGCGAGAGCTGCCGGGTAAATCCCGAGCGCGTCCGCGACGTCAAGCGCCTGTCTGCCTATCGAGCCGGTAGAGCCGAGGATTGATATGGTTTTTATCATCATGCACCCCTACCGTATTATGTTTTCGAAATATCTGAGCAGGATAAACACCGCGGGCGAGGTGAATATAACGCTGTCAAAGCGGTCCAATATCCCGCCGTGTCCCGGGAATATCGTGCCGAAATCCTTAATATTATATTCGCGTTTAATCAGTGAAAATGACAAATCGCCTATCTGCGCGATAACCGACAAAACGGCAGCGAAGAGCAGAAATCCCGAAAAGTCGGGCTGTTTTGCGAAAAACGCGCTTAAAATGTACCCGTAGAGCATAAACGACAGCATACAGAAGAGAATCCCGCCCAGCGCGCCCTCCCAGGTCTTTTTCGGGCTTATGACGGGCGCGAGCTTGTGCCTGCCGAAGAGCACGCCCGTGAAATACGCGCCGGTATCGGTGAGCCACGCGGCGATAAAGGGTACGAGTATAAGGAATTTACCGTTCTCACGCATGAGTATGCTTATCGTCAGTGAAAAAAACAGCGGGATTATGACCGCGCCGAAAATAACGATTGTCAGAGCCTTGAGACTCAGCGAATCCTTATTGAAAATCCAGATTGTAAAAAGCGCGAGCACTAATACGAACAGACCCGTGATAAATACATCGCGCGGGATTTCAAAATAGATTAAAAAGGGAATTACCAGGGCGGATATATATGCCGGAACCATCACGATAAAGTTTTTTAAAACCCGGTTTCGCCACAGCAGCTCATACACCATCATCGTGCAGAGCGCCGAGACGGCTGTCGGATAACAAAAGTCCGGGAGGAAATATATAATGATAAAAAACAGCGGCAGGGACAGAAACGAAGAGATAATCCTGACTGCCAAATTCATACACCCCCGAATCTTCTTTTCCGGTTTTCAAAATCGTGCAAAGCGCGGTTTATATCCTTTTCGCCGAAATCCGGCCAAAGCCTGTCGGTAAAGTAAAACTCCGAATACGCGCTTTGCCAGAGCAGGAAGTTAGAAATCCTGAGCTCGCCGCTCGGACGGATTATAAGGTCGGGATCGGGTATTCCGGCGGAAAACAGGTTATCGCTTATCACATCTTCGGTGATGTCGTTTTCCGAAAGATTCCCGTCGGACACAATCTTTTTGACCGCGTTTACAATATCAAGGCGGCCGCCGTAGTTTAAGCAGACGTTTACCTGCATACCGGTAAGCTTAACCGATTTTTCTTCGGCGCTTTCAATCAATGATACAATCCTGTCCGGCAGGTTATCCCTTGTTCCCCAGAAAAAGAGCCGGATATTGTCCTTTTCCATCGTATCAAGCGCCTCGAGAGTATACTTTTCGAGAAGGGACATAATAGCGCTTACTTCTTCCTTAGGTCGCCGCCAGTTCTCGGTTGAAAACGCGTAGATTGTAAGATACTTAATGCCGATATTATTCAGGTAGGTAGCAACGCGCTTGAAGGTCTCGCTGCCCGCCGCGTGTCCCGCGGAGCGGGGCAGGCCTCGCGCCTTGGCCCATCTGCCGTTGCCGTCCATGATTATCGCGATATGAACGGGCAGGGTCTTAAACTCCTGCCCGGAGAATTTTGTTTTTTTTCGAAACAGCGGTATAAGCATAGACAACTCCCTGGGTATAACGCGAAAACCTCAGAGCGCGTTATACGGCCATTAATTCCTTTTCCTTTATAACGACCATTTCGTCGATTTCCTTGCAGTATTTGTCGGTGATGTCCTGAACGTCCTTTTCCATGGATTTAAGGTCGTCCTCGGTGATTTCGGATTTTTTCTTCATTGTCTTGAGTCTTTCGTTCGCGTCACGGCGCAGGTTTCTTATCGCGACCTTGCCGTCCTCGCCGGTTTTATGAATCTGCTTGATAAGCTCCTTGCGCCTTTCCTCGGTAAGCTGCGGGAAATTCAGGCGTATAACCTTGCCGTCGTTTCCCGGGTTGATGCCGAGGTCGGACGACATGATGGCCTTTTCGACCGCCTTGAGGGCGGACGCGTCCCACGGCTGGATTACAAGCGTCCTGGGCTCGGGGATTGAAACCGAGCCGATTTGCGAAACCGGAGTCATTACGCCGTAATAGTCGATTTTGATTTTATCGAGCACGGCCGGGTTAGCGCGCCCCGCGCGCACCGCCGCAAGCTCGCTCTGAATAACCTCAACGGTTTTTTTCATTTTTGCTTCACTTTCCTTAAAAAGCTCGTTCATTTCATCTCTTCCTTTCTGACGATAGTACCTATTCTTTCACCCAATATAACGCGTTTTATGTTTTCGCCGTTTTTAAGCGCGAACACGATTATCGGGATGTTATTGTCCATGGAAAGCGATGTCGCCGTAGTATCCATAATGTTTAAGTGGCGCGCGAGAACCTCGTCATAGCTTAATTCGTCGAATTTCACGGCGGCGGAGTTTTTTACCGGGTCGCAGTCGTATACGCCGTCAACATTTGTAGCCTTCATGATAACCTCGGCGTCTATCTCGGCGGCGCGCAGAACGGCCGCGGTATCCGTCGAGAAAAACGGGTTGCCCGTGCCGCAGGCGAAAATCACGACGCGCCCTTTTTCGAGATGCCTTACCGCGCGGTTTCTGACATACGGCTCGGCTAACGCCCGCATTTCAATCGCCGTCTGGACCCGGACGTTGACACCCTGCTGTTCGAGCACATCCGCCACCGCCAGAGAGTTTATCGTCGTCGCGAGCATTCCCATATGGTCGGCGCGTGTCCTGTCCATATGACCGCCGCCGTCCTTGACGCCGCGCCAGAAATTCCCGCCGCCTACCACGATGCCTATTTGCACGCCCATGTCGACGCACTGCTTAACGGTTTCGCAAACGGATTCGATTACCTTAAAGTCAAGACCGGTTTTTTTCTCGCCGGCCAACGCCTCTCCGCTGATTTTAAGAAGTACCCGTTTATATAGCGGCTTTTGCAAAAAACATCCCTCCTATATTCATAATCAATCTATAAATATAATAAATGTTTATGCCTGAATTGTCCACAAGTTTTTTCTCTGTTTACTTCCGCCGGGGACGGAAAAAACTCAAGACGCGCGAAAGAAACGCGGTTTTCATCCTCCCGGGGGGGAGAAAACCATAAATATATGTTTTGGCTAAATAAGACCCCTGTCTTTGAGCATCTCGAGCATTTCGCGGACGCGCGCGTCCCATGAGCAGGCCTTCGCGTAGGCTATGCGAAGCTTGGTTCTGGTATCGTCGGGCTCGCTTAACGCCTCCTCTGTTTTATCTAAAAAGTCCCGGGGCCCGCGGGCTATGTAAATCGCGTCGCCGTATCCTAAAACCTGCTCGGGCTGCGGGGTTGAGACAACGGGCTTGCCGCTTGCCATATACTCATAGAATTTAAGCGGGCTAACGTCACGGGATAAGCTGCCCGACCTGAACACGTTGAGGCATACGTCAAACGCGGCGAGATACGCGGGCATTTCCGCGTATTTTTTAAGCCCTAAAAAGTGGATATTCGGGTATTTTTTCAAACCGCTCAAGTTAACGCCGGGCATTTCGCCGCCGACCAGCACGACGCTGTAGTCGGGCCTGGATTTTGCTATGTGCTCGATAACCGAATAGTCGATACACTCCTGGAGCATGCCTGAAAACCCGATGACCGGCCTTTTTATGTTTTTCATGTCGTCGGGGAGCGGGAGGCTGCCCGACGCGGCTTGGTTGAAGTGCTCGAAATTTACGCCGTTCGGCAGCATTACGGTGTCCGGGTTGTAATTCTTAAGCGTGTCGTACAAACCGATTGAGGTCGTAAACACCTGGTTTGCCATGGACGCGAGATTCGCCTCCATGCCGTCCACGGTTTTTTCGCTGATAAGGCCCTTGTAGGCGCTGTGCCTGTCAACGCAGTCATAGATAAGACCGCGTTTCGGAATATGCTTTACCGCGTCAGCGCTTGACGGGGAATAGCACCATAAAACGGGTTTTTCAAACCCGTGCTTTTTCATTTTTGATTTGACAAAAAGCGCTATTATAAACTGGTTTATCTTGTTTATTATCCTTAGTTTATTATAAAACGGCAGGACGGGAGGCGTGGCGTAGACGGTTATATGGTTTACGGGCTTGACCCCGGGTTTAAGCCATGCCGTAAGGCGGTTTAAGCACTTTTTATCCTTAACCGGCGCAATCAGAGTGACGGGCGGGTCGAAGTAGAGTATTTCGAAATCATACAGCCGCTGCATTACGTGCTGCTTGCGGGTGGGAAACGGGTACCAGTTGCTTGTGGATAGACATACTATTTTAT
>JAAYXM010000052.1 GCA_012515925.1 Clostridiales bacterium | reverse complement strand
TCCACGTCTTGCCCTTTATCGAGAATTATATATAATTAAAATTTAAATTGCAACCGTTTTTATCCGAATTATAAAATTAATTATCTTCACTGAAATTAATAGTGATTTTCCGTTAAAAAGGATAATACATTTCCCGTCCAAAGTAAATAAAGCAACACTGTGGATTTTCGCCCCGTAATATGGTATAGTTTTTTAGAAAATAAAACCTGGAGGACATCATGGGTTTAGGATTGCTTATACTGATATTGGCGGTTATATTCATAGTGCGCGGCGGGAACGTGTTATGCATAAAGCTTGCCCAGCAAAACAGGGTATCGAGCCTTCGCCAGACAATCGTGTTCATGTTCTTTTTCTCGTTATTTCAGGTGCTTTTATATTTTATATTACCTCCGTACGGATTTCAAAAGCTCGATTCGGGATTTATTGTGTTTCCGCTGTGCTTTGCGGTTTTCTATCTGGCTTCAAACATATTCCTGCTTCTCGCGATAAGCATCGGCTCCGCGGCGATGTCTAATACCATTCATCAATTCAGCCCGGTTGTTCCGATTGTATATGGCTTGGTTTTCTGGAACGAGCGGCTGTCTTTTGCACAGTGTATCGGTCTGCTGCTGTTTACAGTCAGTATTTTACTGATAAATAAAAGCGATTACAGCGTTAAGGGTTTAAAACACAAGTCGAGTGTCAAATGGCTTATTTATTCCGTCCTCGCCGCTGCAAGCGCCGGTATCTCGGTGATATTTACAAAGCAGTGCATGTTGAAATTCCCACATCTTGCCAAGGAATATTTAATAATATTCACTCTGATTGCAACGGCAGCCGCTCTGCTCGGATCACTGCTATATTCCCGCCCCGATCTGAGAAAGCTGTCACGTGATAAAAGCTTTCTTCTATATATAGCAGCGGCGGCACTGATGTTTAACATCAACAATTATATATTCGTTCTGTATATCGCGAAAATACAGTCCGCGGTTTTTCTGACAATTATGAGCTGTATAACGATGATTTCGATTGCGGTTATGGGACGCGCCATACTAAAGGAAAAGCTGTCGCGCCGCGCGGTATGCGCGATTCTGATCTGCGTCCTTTCCATTATATTAGTTAACATCAAATAAATCTAATCCTGTCCGAAAACCATGTTTTTAAGCTCTCTGCCGGAAGCCGTGTCCGCGAGACCGCCCAGCGCGGTCTCTTTCAGTTTGGCGGGCAGCGCGTCGCCGACGGATTTCATCGCGTCCACAACCTCGTCAAACGGGATATAGCTTTTGACGCCCGCTAAGGCTAAATCCGCCGAGGTCAGCGCGTTCACGACCCCGCCGGCGTTTCGTTTTATACACGGTATCTCAACCAGCCCGCCCACAGGGTCGCAGACGAGCCCCAAAACGTTTTTAATCGCGATCGCGCCCGCGTGAAAGCATGCGTCGTTATCGCCGCCGAGCATATAGCAGACCGCGGCGGCCGCCATTGCCGCAGCGGAACCGCATTCCGCCTGACATCCGCCCTCGGCGCCCACAAGGCACGCGTTATCCGCGATTATAAGCCCCACAAGCCCCGAAACGATAAGCGCGCGGATTACCGTCTCGCGCGGGAGATTGCGGGCGCGGGCGGTTGCGAGGATTGCCGCGGGAACAATACCGCAGGAGCCCGCGGTCGGGCACGCCACAATTCTGCCCATGGACGCGTTAGTCTCCGCGCCCGATAACGCGTACGCGATTGCCGCGGCCGGTATATCGCCCATAAGCGAGCCGCGGCTTTTTATATATTCGTTATACCTGTACGCGTCGCCGCCCGTTATGCCGCTTACGGACTTAAGCGGGGCGTCAAGCGCGTGCTTCGCCGCGGCCTCCATCGTATCGAGCATTTTTTCAAACCTCTCGATTATTCTCTCGCGGGAAACGCCGCTTACTCTTATCTCTCTTCTTATCATATACTCGCATAAATCTGTCGAATCGCGTTTACAGCTTTCTAAAACCTTATACGCTCTCATACGCCGCCTCCGTCATATAACGCGGTCAGCTGCCGTGCTTCGAGCACGCCGGGGACCTGCCGGATTTTCTCAATCAGCTCCGTGTCAAGCTGATTGTCCGTCTCCATATACATGCCCGCAATCCCGTCGTCGCGGTTGCGGCTGACATTCATATTCCCGATATTGACGCGGTACTCGTAGAGCAGCGCGGTTATATGGGAGATTACGCCGGGTGTGTCCTTATGCCGCGTTACGAGCATGTTGCGCTCGCCCGTGAAATTAAGCTCGAGCCCGTCAACCGTCGAGATGATGATTCGTCCTCCGCCCGTCGAGGAGCCAGTAATCTCATGGGTTTCACCCGGGCTTGTTTTGATAATGAATTTTACGGTGTTGGGGTGATGCCTGCCCGAATCCTCGCAGGTAAACGAATACTGAAGCCCGCGCTTTTTCGCGATTTCAAACGCGCTTTTTATACCCTCGTCGTCGGGTGAGAGCCCCATAAGCCCGGCAAGCAGCGCCTTGTCCGTGCCGTGCCCCTTGTGGGTCGCCGCAAACGAACCGTGCAGTATCATTTTAACCTCGACGATATCCCCGTCCACAAGCCTGGCCGCAGTTTTTCCCAGACGCGCCGCGCCCGCGGTGTGCGAGCTGCTCGGGCCTATCATAACGGGCCCGACAATATCAAACAACGAATAATCACTCATACTATTCTCTCCGTCTTTTCCTTTTTTATCTGCTCCCGTCTCCCCCGTCAACTAGTGTCTAGTGTCTAGTGCCTATTTACTAAAACAATGCACCTTAAGCATATATTAACATATACTTAAGGTGCCTGTCGAGAGTTATCTTTCCTGTTTTATTAACGCCGGCAGGATAAATGCAGCCTTGCTTTTATTTTATGAACGCCAGCAGGTTTTCATGCGGCGTGTTTTTCGGGATTTCGCACCCGCCGCATATCATGGATGTATTGCCCGCGCTTTCAATCAGCGCATCAATTTGATTGCGGATATCCCGCGGACTGCCGTTTAGAATCGAGCGCACCGGGTCTAAATTTCCGTTTGCCGACGAAATACCCGAAAGCCTGCGGTCCGCCTCCGCAAAATCAACCATAGAGTCTATATCGGCGATATCGACGCCAAGCCTTGCAATATTATCCAGAATCGGAGTAATATTCCCGCATATATGCAGCTTGCAGAGCGCTCCTGCCTCGTGTATAGCGTCAACTATACGCTTTTCGCGCGGAAAAACCATATCCGCGTAAAGCCTTTGTCCGATAAGCGAGGCCGCGGCGTCACCGATACCGATTATATGCGCCCCGGCTTTAATCTGTTCGCGCGCGAACAGTATTGCCTGCTCGGTGCAGATATCCATTACCCGCTCCGACCATTCCGGCTCGGCTATAAGGTCCATCATTGCGTTGTTTATCCCGTAAATATCCGAAAACTCGGCAACAGGCCCTTCAACCCACCCGATTATAGGAACCTCGTCACAAAGCGTGCTTTTGTAAAGCTCAATTACCTTTACGGTAGCGGACATGCGCCTGCATTCGGACACATCACGTACCTTCAGCTTGTCGATATCGCCATACCCCCTGACCGCAAGCTCTGTGCAATGCGGATGGTCGTCATAGGGATATTCAACCTTGCAGCCGAACGCCTCCGCCTCGACATACGGGTCGGACATAACCGTAACCGCGTCAATCCCGAAATCCCTGTGGCATTTTATATTCGCGAGCGCTTTTTTCTCCGGATTCAACATAAATTCGGAGTACGGCACGCCGGCATAAGCCGCCGCAAACGACATTAATATATTAAGGTTGGGCAGCCTGTCCACCTGCCTGCCCGCAAGCCTTCTTTTCAATCTCTCAAGCGACGTCATATGAATCATCCCTCACGTTTTCCCCGTCCGTTAACTGCTAACTGCTATTTTCTGACTACTAACCGCGTATCCCCCGTCCACTGGTGTCTGGTGTCTGGTGTCTAATTGCGTCCGTGCGCGATACAGAAGTTATACTCGTCCTCCGAGATTTTCACGGGCAGCCCGGTTCTTACGGACTCCTTCGCCTTGCATACAATCAGCGTGGCGCGCGAGCCCGCGAGCTCGTCCGCCGGCGAGGGCGCGTCCGAAATTATGCAGTCCACGAAGCCGTCGAGCAGGTTGTAATGCCCCTTGTTGACATCGGGATAGCCAAAATCCTTAGTATCCGAGATACCGCGGTTGCGCTCGCGAACCTTGTTTATATACAGGTTCGTCCCCTCGCCCTCGGTAATCTCC
>JAAYXM010000051.1 GCA_012515925.1 Clostridiales bacterium | reverse complement strand
TAAGTCCCGTTCGACTTGCATGTGTTAGGCACGCCGCCAGCGTTCATCCTGAGCCAGGATCAAACTCTCTAGAAAATATTTTCATAAAATAATTCCTGTTTAAGCTTTGCTCCAGGCAAAGTTCTTCTTTTGCGCGATCTTACACGGGGCCCCCGAATAAGACCGCTTGGCGTTGTGTTTGTCTTTCACGTTGTTTAATTTACAAGGTGCAATGAAAAAAGCTTAAGCTTAAAGCTCTCTCGGCTTCTCGCCTCCGCTTCCTCTTTCCGCGTCTCACAAGACTTTCCTCTCGTGCCGACCGGAATTTTAGTATACCATGCAAACTCCGTTGTGTCAACACTTTTTTTGATTTAATCCGCGGAATTTTTTTCATGCCGCAGGATTTTTCCGTCTTCGCAAAACGCTTGATTAGTATATCAAAAGCTTATGCGCCTGTCAACTGATTTTTTTGAGTAATTTTTACCTGTTTCGGCATTGGTTTTTCGTGCTTTCGCCCAATAGCGGACAGCCGCCCTGCCCGCGGCAGCGGACCTGACGGCTGTCTTACCTGTAATAATCTATTCCACGATAAAGCCGTTCGCCTTAAAAATAGTGTCAAGCATGTAATACGCCGCGCCGTGAGTAACCGGATTTACGCCCACGGTGGAATAATCGATAATAAGCTTTTCGGAATTGGTTTTAAACATGATTTTATCAAGCTCAAGCCTTAAAAGCTCCAAAAAGCGGCTGCCGAGCTTTGTTATATCGCCCCCGATAATTATCGCCTCGGGATTTACCATGTTGATTGCGCTGTTTATACCCGTGGCCAGAGCGCGGCACGCGTCGCGCACAACATCCCCGACAGTTTCGTCCCCGTTATTGAACGCGCGGACTAACTCGTCAATCGTCAGAACGGCTTTCTTTTTCTCCGAAACGCGTTTCAGAATCGCGGGCATGCTCGCGACGGCTTCGATACAGCCGCGGTTTCCGCATTTGCAGACCGGCCCGTTATAGTCGACGGAGATATGCCCGAACTCGCCGGCGTTACCGAAGGCTCCCGTGAAAATCCTGTCATCCAGTATAATTCCGGCGCCGATACCCACGTTAAAATCAATATATACAAGGCTATGTACATTAATTTCGCGCGTGACTTTTTCGCTATACGCGCAAAAGCAGGATTCGTTGCCCATTTTAACCGGAATACTGTGAAACCTGTCGTGCAGAACATCGAAAAAGTCATTGTCCTCGGTCACGGGAAGCACGGTTGATGTAATACGCTTCGACGCCTTGTCGATTATGCCGGGCACACCGACACAAACACCGAGCAGCTTTTTCTCCGGAATTCCATGTTCACGCAGCACGCTCTCCGCCGAGCGTACAATCTCGGCACCGAGTTTTGAAAAATCCTTTACCTTATATAACTTCTCGCTTTTCGGGGCGCCCTCCAGATCAAAAAGCGCAAGGACGAAGCCCTCCTGACAGAGCTCCGCGGTCAGCACATATCCTCCCTCGGGATTTATCTCAAGCAGTATGGGCTTGCGCCCGCTCCCGTTGAGACTGCCAATCCCGCTCTCGCGCACCATCGAGTTTTCGATAAGCTCGTCCACAAGCGATGACACGGTTGTCGGGCTGAGCCCCGTCACCTGCGCGAGCTCGGCGCGCGACACGCTTCGCTTTTTATTAATCAGATTGAATATCAATGTCAGATTTGACATTTTCACAAGCTGAAGGTTAGCGACACGCTGCTTTTTCTTTTTTTCGTCCAACATTTAAACACCATCTAATCAAGTATTTATTCTGATAAACCTCTCTATCTCGGAGTAAGGCTTAATACCCGTTGTGGCGCCCACCGACCGCACGCAATGGGAACCCACGGCGTTACCGATAACGCAGGCTTCCTCAATCGACTTGCCGATGGCTATGCCGTGCAGGAACCCGGCGCAGAACGAGTCGCCCGCGCCCGTCGTATCCACGGCCTTTGTCTCGAAGGTGGGCAGAAATATGCCCTGATGCTCTCTTTCGGGGCGGCAATAGCACCCTTCCGAGCCGAGCTTAATTACCACATGCTTTACGCCGCAATCGAAAAACTTATCCGCCATTTTGGATGGCTGGGTTTCCCCGCTGAGCTCGCGTGCTTCCTCGACGCTCGGCAGAAAATAATCCACGTAGGGCAGCGCGGGCTCAAGTACCTTCATCCACCTGCCGCTGTCGTCCCACGCGGTGTCAAGCGCGGTAATCCTGCCCATTTCCTTCGCCTTTTTTAACACGCGCGCGCAAGGCTCGCCGTCGAATTTGTTCATAAGCATCGTACCCGCGACAAATACGATGCGCGAATCCGAGATGATGTTAAAATCCACGTCGATATCGGTAAACTCGTCGTTCGCGCCCTTGCAGTGCAGGAACGTGCGTTCGCCGCCGCTGTCCACGAGCACCACCGACGCGGACGTGTCCGTGCCCTCGCTGACCACAAGTCCCCCGGTATTCACCGCGTGCTTCTCCAGAATACTCTTAAGGTAACCGCCGAAACCGTCGCTTCCGATTTTACCTATAATCGCGGTCTTAGAGCCGAGTATCGCAAGGTCTATAGCAGCGCTCATGGCGCAGCCACCGTTATAAAGCTTTATACTGTCAACAAACCGCAGCTTGCCGCGCTCGGTTATGGAATCAACCGGCTTGGAGATTACGTCCGCGACCAGAATCCCTATACATGCGATATCAAACATTCATAAAACCGCCTTTCATATCTTTCATATAATTTTAAGCATTTCGAGCGTATTTTTCAACACTAAATTACCGGTATTCTTTTCGGGGTTTGTAGCGCAGCATATTCTCGGCTCATATCCGCCGCGCTCATACGCTTCAAACGTAGGGATATAATTCTGTATACAGCCGTTTGAAAGCTCGCCTATTATCACATGCCTGCCGGAAAGCCTTTTGCGAAGCTCTATCCCGAAATCCACAAATATCTCGCCCGGCCACGAGACAATAAGTGCGTCGCCTATATGTATTGCCTTAAGCTCGACCTCGGAAACCTGCTCGCGGCTTTCGCTCGCGTCGATTATCGCCTTCGCGAATATCCGCATCCGCTCGGGACTCGATACCTCATAGCCATCGGTTTCGGCGGGTTTTCCGTCAAGAACATTCCTCGCCCAGCGAAGCTGCCCCTCGTCCGGTCTGTTGAAGCGTATCAGAAACCTCTTTGTGTCAACGCTTATTTCGGGGTCTTCCATGAATTTTATATCATGCTCGCCGTCGCGTATCTTTTGAAAAATCGCCTCGCCGGTTTTGATGTGTATACCGTATTCAAGCGTCTCGGGACGCTTTACGTCAACATGATTAGTATTTCCGCAGGGACCGGTCAGGAAAACGCAGACGGTGTTTTCGCCGTATTTCTCTTTTATGAGCTTTGACAGAACGCCCGGATAGTCCGCGCTGACCTTGTCCCCGCCCACCGTGTCAAGGTGAACGCCGTAGCTTGTGAGAAACGCGATGACCTCACCGTCCGGGCCTTCGATTCTGGCGTATGTCAGCGTATAGTCCGGCTCACCCTCGGGTTTTACGATATCAGGATTGTCCATGCCCGGGTTTGTCAATACCCTGCCGTCCTTCATCCAGAAACGGCGGATATGTGTATATCCTTTAAGCTCATCGGTATTAAACCCGATTCTCGCGGGTTTTCTTTTATTGTACGCGTCACATGCCGCGTCGACCGCCGCGCCTGTCAACATGTCGATATAGGCATAATCCCGGAGTACTATGTTAAATCCTTCCCACGTGGGGCCGCCGGTATGGGTATGCGTCGCGCTCACACTTATGTTTTCGGGGTCAATCGGTATTCTTTCGGATATGCCTTTTCTTATGCGCAAAACGTCCTGCCTCTCTAAGTTTATCGTATCGCAGACGACGATGGCGCAGGCTGTCCCGTCCTTTTCAAACACAAGCGCTTTGGCGAAAAGCTCGTCTGTCACGCCTGTATTTTTCCGATTTCCAAAATACCCCGGAATGCCCATGCCAATCCCGGGTGTTATGTTTTTTTCTCCGGCACCGCAATAAAGCATATTAATAACTCCTTTCAATCAAGGGGCGGAAATCCGCCCCTTTTTGTTAAAGTGTGATGATTTTTCCCATCTCGGTTGACTTATACGCCGCCTCGATTACACTCTGGACGAAAACCGCGTCCTCGGCGGGCGCTTCGATCGGGGTGTTATCAAGAATCGACCTGCCGAAGCTCTCGATTTCTTTTGTGTACATATTCCCGAACTCGCCATCGATTTTAAGCGGCGTAACATCGTTTCGGTTCTGCTGCGCGTCATATCCGCCGGTCTCGGTGACAACCACGTTAATCGTGCCGCCCTCGACCTGTCCTATGGTTCCCTCGCACAGCGCGCTGCCGCGTGTCCCGTAAATCTCGAACCTGCACTTTGCGGCGGCGTCGGGTATGTTGAAGTTTGAATCCACATACGCGAACGCGCCGTTTTCAAGCTCGATAATCGAGGACGACTGGTCCTCAACCTCATATTTGAACGTGTTTGTGCTGTTGAAGCTCGCTATTTTTTTCGCCCTTGAACCGACGACGTACTGGATAAGGTCCATACAGTGAATACTCATATCCATCATGCACCCGCCGCCCGAAAGCTTTTTAACCTGGCGCCACGCGCCCGCTATTTCGGGATACCAGCATGTGAGCTGGGCGCGGCAGGAAACTATGTCGCCTAATTTACCTTCCGCTATAAGCTGCTTCATCTTCTGATGATAGGTATGAAAGCGCATCACAAAGCCCGCGGCGATTTTTACGCCCTCCTGCCGGCAAACCTTTAAGATTTCGTTGCCTTCCTCGACGGTGAGCCCTACGGGCTTTTCTATTAATATATGTTTTTTGGCCTTTGCCGCCGCGATTGCCTGCTCCTTATGGCAGTTTACGGGCGACGCGATATACACGGCTTCGATTTCGTCGTTTTTAAGAAGCTCCTCAAAGCTGTCGTAAGCGTACTTCGCGTTATATTTTTCCCTGAGGCTTTCCGCGAGCCCCATATTGATTTCCATTACCGCGACAAGCTCGGCGTTATCGGCAAGCAGCATGCCCGGTATCGTGCGTCTGTCGGCAATACCTCCCGCGCCGATTACGCCCCATTTTACCTTTTTCATGGTATCTCAACCTTTCTTAATTAATTGCATTCCGCGACGAGCGGACCCGCAAGCTCTTTAAGATAGAACAGCTTGCCCGGCAAGGTGGGCATAAACGTAGACGGCACCCACATGTCCGGTCCGTAGCGCAGCGTCATCCACAGCGACATTCCCTGCCACTGCATACCGCGCGCGAGTGTGCCGTCGCAGCCGCCGATTATCCTGTCGGAACGAAGGAACAAGCCGGGGCCAATCGTATTCGCGCGGCAGGGTACAAGAGTCGTGCGGCTCTTGAAGCTTGTTATCGCGTTCTGCTCTATTGTGAGCGGGTGAAGCTTCGCCCCTATCCTATGGGTCTGTTTCATCCAGTCATCGACGCTTGAGAATTCCGCGGCAAACTGCGGCTCCCAGAACGCGATATGGCACATTCTGCCGATGCCGAACACGGTAATAAGCCTTGCGCCCTCGGCTCGAAGCGAGGCAATCTTTTCCGGGTAAGTCGGGAGATTATCCTTTGTTGCGAAATTGCGCTGTCCTTCCGGAACGGTTTTATTGAGTTTTCCGTAAAACGCATCCGTCATCGCGCATGTGAACGAGCCCGGGTTTGACTTATCAAGCGTGTTGCCCTCGGCGTCGCTCCATTCGTCCATATTAAAGCCGTAGACATGTGAGCAGTCCACGTCCCACTCATTTAAGAAATATACCGCCCAGCGGTACATGCCCATGGGACCCACCGGCAGGATAAGCGCGAGCTTTTTACCTTCCTCGCCCGCGCGGCGTATCTCCATCGCGATTTCATGACCCATCATCATATCGAATTCAGAGAAATTTCCGCATTCGACAAGCTTAAAATCCTTGTTCCAGAAGTCCTGAGGCTTTGCGATATCCTCGGGAGCGTTGCTGCAGCACTTGTCGATTTTTCCGAAATCCCAGCCCGCGGGATAAAAACCCTCAAGCAGCGAGCCCTTTACCGTACTTTGAAAATTCATTTGTCCATCCTCGCTTTCTCATATTATTGTTTATGGCAGCAGGCGCTTTGTTGTCTGTCTCGGCCATGCCCGGCAGACGCGAAACGCCTCGGCATAATTTACGCCGGACTGCAGGCCGCGAAATCTCGAGCAGGAACGCACAAATTCAAGAAAATCTATCTTGTCGTGCTCAAGCATCCATTTTATCTGCGACTGATGGCAGTTTAAGGCGTTAAGCTTTATCTCGATATAGTCTGTCACGTCCACATATTCCTCCGGCATGAACCCGACACCCGCCAGCGTATCCATATAGTATATCGGCGGTATTACGGGATAGCTCGGATATTCGGGGAACATATGCGGGATGCTCGAGGTAAAGCTTGCCTCGAATACAAGGCCGCTGACCTGCAGATGGTCCTCCATGTAGTCGCTCGGGTCATGGGTTATTATGAAATCCGGCTTTGTTTCGCGGATAACCTTAACCACTTTTTTAAGCGCGTCCAAATCCTTGCGGTTAACGACGCAATCGCCCACGTCAATATTATAAACCTTCTTTGCGCCGATAATCTTTCCCGCCTCCTCGGCCTCGACTGTGCGAATCTCGCGAAGCTCGGGCGGCATTATCTCGGCATGGCCCATATCCCCGTTTGCCACATGACACATATACACGTTATGACCTTCGCGCGCGAGGCGGCTCAGTGTCCCGCCGCACGCGATTTCCAAATCGTCGGGGTGGCAGCCGATTGCCAGTACGTTCATTGAAAAACTCCTTCCTCAAGGACAATCAAGTAAGGGAACGGGCACTGATGCCCGCTCCCGTACCGAATCTTACTTTTTGACGTGTTTCGCAAGCAGGGTCTTGACCGCTTCTATGCAGCGATTGATATGCGCGGGCTCCCAGCTCGGGTGTAAAAACAGGCTGAAGGTCTCGTCACGAAGCTTCTTCGCGTTCGTACACACAACATTTTTGTAATCCACGCTCTCCGGGTTTGTGTATTCCTTAGACTTAAACGGGAATTTAGCCGTGCCGAACCCGTTTAATTCCTTGTATGCGCGCTCCTCGTACGCCTCGGGCCACTGTATTCCGTAACACGGGATATTGTTCGCCAGAAGCTCCTTGACAAACCCGTCCGCCTTTATATCGAGCACGTCGAGGTCAAGCAGAACCGGGTACCACCAATACGCGTTCTTGCGCTCGGGTGTATTTACGGGCAGCTTCTTTATGCCCTTAAGCCCCGCAAACGCCTCGTCGTACATCTTCGCGTATTCGAAACGGCGCTTGAGGTTCCAGTTGTCCAGACGCGCAAGCTCGTTTATTCCGATAAGCGACTGCATCTCGGTCATGCGGTAGTTGAATCCGACGCGGTTATGGATATACGGAAGCTTTTCCTCGAGCACGAGCATGTTCATGCGCGCTCTAACGTCATAGCCGTGGTCACGGAACGAGCGGCATTCCCAGCCTAAATCCTCGTCGTTTGTAACAACCATTCCGCCTTCGCCGCCCGTCGTAAAGTGCTTGCTCTGGCAGAAGCTGAAGCAGCCCACATCGCCGATTACGCCGGCTTTTACGCCCTTGTATTCGCCGCCGAAGCACTGCGCGCAGTCCTCGATGACCTTGAGGTTATTCTTTTTCGCGATTTCAAGAATCGGCCCCATATCCGCGATGACGCCGTAAAGGTGAACAACGACTATACCCTTTGTGCGCGGAGTTATAAGCTTTTCGATGGATTTCGGGTCAATTGTGTGGTCGTCCGTAACGTCGGCAAACACCGGAATCGCGCCCGCCTGAACAATCGCGAACGAGGACGCGATAAACGAATAAGACGGAACGATAACCTCGTCGCCCGGGCCTATGCCGAGAGCGGCTATAGCGATATGCAGCGCGGCTGTTCCGTTCGTGCAGGAAATCGCCATTTTCGCGCCTATCCATTTCGCCCACTTCTCCTCAAACTCCATTCCCTTCGGACCCGTCCAATAATTAACCTTGCCGCTTTTTATAAGTTCGGCCACCTGCTCGGGGGTTTCCGGAGCAAACTGCGGCCACATCGGGAAACCCAACTCCGCGATTCCCGTCGCGTTCATAGCTTTGTCTTGATTTGCCATTTAAACCAACCTTCCTTAGAATTAATTTGTTCAGTGAATTAACTAATCTAATTATATCAAACATTTTGAATTTTTCAAGCATTTTTTAGTGATTTAACAAATTATTTTTTATTTTGTCAATTATGGCTATTCTTATAATAGCAATTATAACCACCGATACCGGCGGTTATAATTACTACCTTAAAATGCGCAGCATATTTCATACGCCGTCAGGCGCATTTCATAAGCGCAAGCTTATTTCTCTCGTTCCGCAGGTACGAACTTCATAAAAACAGCTGTCGGCACAATAAAATACTGTGCCGACAGCTGTTTTTTGATGGAGCGGAAGACGAGATTCGAACTCGCGACTTTCACCTTGGCAAGGTGACACTCTACCACTGAGTCACTCCCGCGTTTCCGATAATTATTATATCAAAAAAAGCGCTCTTGTCAATGGTATTTTAATATTTGCGGGGCGCGCGCAAGTGCAGGTTTTGACTCCCAAATCTTCATATTTGCCGCAAATATTATAAGTATACTTAGAATATCTGTTGACAATTTTGAAAATAACGGGTGTAAAACCTGCACTTTTTCTTTTCTCCGACATGCGGAGAAGTACGGGTATAAGGATATTTAATGCGTGAACAGCTGCGCCCAGTAATAGGTTCCGTTTTTGCCCTTATAGCAGCCGACGCCTATCTTTGTAAACCTGCTGTTTAAAATGTTCGAGCGGTGTCCGGGTGAGTTCATCCAGTCCGTCATGACCTGTGCGGGCGTCGTCTGCCCCATCGCGATGTTCTCGCCCGCGCCGCGGTAGCCCGCGTTGGCTTCCGAAAGCGCCGTAAACGCGCTTTGACCGTTCGGGCGGGTATGGGAAAAGCTCTGCTCCTGCTCCCGGGCACGTACCTGCGCCGCCGAGGCAACGGCCGGGTCGGCGGTAAGCGCGCTCAAACCCTGCGCCGCGCGTTCACGGTTTACAAGCCGTACCACCTCGGACGCGTAATCCGAAAGCGTCTGCCCGCCGCCCCGCGTTCCCGTGTCGGGCGAGGGTGGCGCGGGCTGCAAACCCTGTTTGGGCGCGGTATCGTCCGGCTTATTTTGAATTTCCGCATCACGGGCGTTTGTGTTCGGTAAGTCCGGCGCGGCGTTCGTATCCGGCGTCCTGTCTTCGGGCTTTGAAGTGTCGGGCTTATCTATGGCTAAGGGCTCCTTCGGGTTACCAACGTCCCCTACCACATCGGGCGTACCTATTTCCCCGTCGCGCGCGTCGGCGTTTTGCGCGTTATCCGTGTTTTCGTTAAAACCGTTATTCATGCCGTCGTTTAAAGCCGGAATGGGTATGCCGCTGAACATGGCAAGGCATAAGATAATATAAAGCGCGGTTGCCGCCGTTAAATACGTTTTTCTTTTCATAAAAAGCCATCCGTTCTCCGGCGACACGGGATTTTATTATCATCCCGTCAAATCTCGCCGGCAATCTGACGGGACGCAAAAACCTGTTTTGCACTATTTATTATCCGACATTAAAGGAATATTATAATCGCGAATATTTCGATTTAACTTGACTTTTTATGGAATATAAGTTAAAGTGTGTTTAGCAAATGACGGTAAACCGAAAAACATGTCGGCAAAAAGGCAGGTAATAGTATTGGACAAAAATAAAAAAATCTCCGTGATTCTGTTTTCAATCGCGCTGATTGCCTCGATTATCGTCGGGTTTATATCATCGTTTTCTATAAGAACAAGCCGTACCGTTGACGGCGGTAATTCGATTTTCTACAATTACGAGGAATTCAACATCAACTGAATAATGCTTTTTTAAAAGGCTCTTTCGCAACACAGTGCGAGAGCCTTTTTTTGACGCTTGCGGGCGGTGGTTTCCCCCTCCGTATCAAAAGATTGAAGTTTTTGACAAACCGTTGATATTTATGATAGTATTATTCCTGTATCATCTGAAGGAGAATGCCTTTATGGATGAATATCTTGTCCCCGCGGGTTACGGTTTTGATGAGTTTATCGAAAAGCGTTCACGGTTTATAGGCTCGGTCTGGCGATGTGACTGCGAAAGCGAGGCTCTCGGGCACATATCCGAAATGAACGAGCTTCACCGCGGCGCCGCGCATAACGTTTACGCGTATATAATCCGGGACAATAATATAATGCGGTATTCCGACAACGGCGAGCCGCAGGGCACCGCGGGCATACCGGTTCTTGAGGTCTTAAGACGCGAAAACGTGACAAACGTATGCTGCGTCGTGACGCGGTATTTCGGCGGGATATTGCTGGGCGCGGGCGGGCTGGTGCGCGCGTATTCGCACTCCGCTAAAATCGCGCTTGACGCCGCGGGCATTGCGGTTATGCGCAAATGGACGCGTTTTATTATAAATCTGCCTTACTCGCATTTCGAGCGCATCAAGAGTATAATCGAGGAAAACCGCGCCGTAATCGAAAACACGGATTACGGCGAGAGCGTCGGTATCCGGCTTCTTGTGCCGTCCGACCTGTGCGGTGAGTTTGTGGCGGGTATTACGAACGCAAGCGCGGGCGCTGTTCTGCCCGAAAAAAAAGACGAGGTATACCTTGCGGCAAAGCGCAAATAAACAACAGGAGCGGTTAATATGACGGGAATTCCTTCAAAACAGGAGCTTTTACGTAGAACGGAACGGCTGTTTAAGCTTCTCGGCAGGCATGAATTCGATACGGCTCTTATAATAGGAAAAATAAACCAGTATTACCTGACCGGCACGCTGCAGGACGGAGTTTTAGCCTTAAAGAAAAACGGGGATATATCTTTTTTTGTGCGTAAAAGCTATGAACGCGCAAGGCTTGAATCCCCGATGGATTTTCTGCGCCCGATGTCGGGCTACCGCGACATGCTCGGGTTTCTGGGCGCGAACCTCGGCATAACGCTTATGGAGACAAACCTTGTGCCGCTGATTGCGATAAACAGGCTTAAGAAGTATTTCGATATCGAGCGGATAAACCCGCTCGAGCGAATCTTAAGTGAGCTTCGCGCGGTCAAGAGCGAATTCGAGCTTGAGCTTATGCGCGAATCCGGCAGGCAGCACAAGGTGCTTCTTGAGGAAATCGTCCCGGGTCTTTTACGCGAGGGCATGAGCGAGGTTGACCTGCTCGCCGGGATATTTGAGAAAATGCTGAAGCTCGGGCATCACGGCGTATCGCGCTTTTCTATGTTCCAGATGGAAATGCCTGTCGGTCAGATAGGCTTCGGCGAAAACTCGATCTACCCGACAAACTTCGACGGCCCCGGCGGTATGCTCGGCATGTGCCCCGCCGTACCGCTTATCGGCAGCCGGAGCAGAACGCTTAAGCCGGGCGACCTGGTATTTGTGGACGCGGGATACGGGTATATGGGCTATCACACGGACAAGACACAGGTGTATTCGTTCAAGTCCGCGCCCGCGCCCGAGGTTATTGAAATTCATAGAGCGTGCATGGGGATACAGCGGAAAATCGCCGAGCGGCTTGTGCCCGGCGCGGTACCGTCGGAAATATACAATAATATATACGCGAGCCTGCCCGAGTGCTTGTCCCGGCACTTTATGGGATACAGCGAAAGCGTTAAGTTTTTAGGTCACGGCGTGGGGCTTGAGATAGACGAGCTGCCGGTAATCGCTAAGGGCTTTGACAAGCCTCTTGAGGAAAACACGGCTGTCGCCCTCGAGCCCAAATGCGGAGTATCGGGTGTCGGCACGGTCGGCGTCGAGGACACGTATATCGTAAAGCCGGGCGGCGGGATTTGCCTTACGGGCGGCGGCAGAGATATACTAGTTGTCGCGTAAAGCGCGACAACCAGTATGATATACGCCAGAAGGCGTATGAAATATGCTCCGCATATTAAGGTAAAATCTAATTATATTATTATATAGGTAAGTAAGATGGCTTTTGTCGAAATAAGCAAAACTCCCGTACAATGATCTTATAAAAGACCATTAAGCGGGAGCCCTGCATTAGGTGATTGGTGGAATTTCCGCTTTCGCGGCTGAAAAAGGGCTTTCACATCAGCCCGGAAAGCAGCTCACGCAGCCAGGCCGCGTGCTGTTTTTCCTCATCCGCAAAACGCAGAAAAAGCTCTTTAAGGCTTGCGTCATT
>JAAYXM010000050.1 GCA_012515925.1 Clostridiales bacterium | reverse complement strand
TCTTCTTCAACGATTATTCTGGAATTCTTACCGTTTATGGTCGCGACGTTTATCGAGCCGTTTCTGAGTCCGACGGTTACGTCTTCACCTTCTATAATCATCGAATCGGCCGAGCCTTCGAATATAATGTCGCCGCTGCCGTCCTCAATATAGACCACTTCGATTTCGGAGCCGTCCTCGACGTAAACGCGGACAATACCGTCTCTTCTCGAGATTATGATTGTTCCGATATTGCTGTTGCCTATAATCTTTATGGAGTCCGCGCCGGCGCAGCGTATAGCCAGCCTGCCCGATACGGTAACGCCGGAAAGCGTGACATCGCCGTCGCCCACACCGTCGCCGATATAAAGATTCCCGTTTATCGTAACGTCTTTAAGCGTAACGTCCGCAACGTTAATCATCACATTGTCGCCGGTTACCTCCGTAATCTCGGCGGGCTCGGAAATATATTCGGAAACCAGCCTGTGCATAATCGTGGCGAACTCGGCACGGGTAATATTGCTTTTCGGATTAATCCTGTTATTATTGTCGCCCTTGACATAGCCTTCGCCGACGAGGGCGGAAACGCCGTTTTTAGCCCATTCGGACACGCTGCCCGCGTCGGTGTATGTATTTAAGCCCGAAACGCTGCCGTCCGGGAAAAGGAAGGCGCGAGCCAATACAACAAATGTTTCCTCACGTGTAATCGGGTCGTTCGGGCGCATCTTGTTTCCGTCGCCGCCGAATGTTCCGGCTTGTACCGCCTTCGCGATATCCTCGTAGAACCATGCGCCGGCGGGCACATCGGTAAAGCCCGATACATCCGCCATGACCTTCGCGTTAAGTGCGCGGTTGATAATTGCCGCGAGCTGGGCACGCGTAAGATTATCGTTCGGGAGAATCTTGCCGTCCGTGCCGTAAAGCAGACCGTTTTCGACAGCACTGATTATGCCCTCGCGGGACCAATCGTCGGGAATATCGGAGAAATCCTCCGGACTGGCCGCGGAAGCGCCGACAACCGCCACCGAAAGCAGCATAACAAGCACCAAAGACAATGACAGTAATTTTTTCATGCGTAATAACACCCTTCCTTAAATATCAGAATTAACTGTATGATTATTCCTCGTCGGAATAATCCCCGTAGCCGTAGCCGTAACCGTAGTAATAACCGTAGCCTTTCTTGTATTTTCTTCTGTACTTCTTTGTATACTTCGAGGAGCTGACGTCGTTTAACACAAACCCCAATATATTCGAGCCTACCCTTTCAAGGCTCGCCACAGCCTGTTTCAGGCTGTCTACCGTGGTGGTCCCCTGTCTTGCTATGATAAGAACGCCGTTTATTTTATTCGCGATAATCGCGGCGTCGGTAACAAGGTTAATCGGCGGAGCGTCGATAAAGATATAATCAAACTGAGTGCTGAGCTCATCAAGAAGCTTTCCCATCCTGGGCGAGCCCAAAAGCTCGGTGGGGCTCGGCGGTATCGTACCGACCGGCAGAATAAACAGGTTGTTGTATTCGGTCTCGTTGATGCACAAATCCTCCGTAAAACCGCCGAGGTTATCGCTTAAGCCGGGCGATGACGTAAGATGAAAATACCTGTGAACACGGGGTTTTCTCATGTCCGCGTCGATTATAAGGGTTTTCGCGCCCGTCTGCGAAAACGTAATCGCCATATTGATGCAGGTCGTCGTTTTTCCTTCCTCGGCATATGAGCTTGTGACCGCGACGGTTTTGCAGCCGCTGCCGGACACCATAAACATAAGGTTTGTTCTGACCGCCTTGTAGGCTTCATTTATGGCGAAAGGACTGTTTTCGTTCAATAGTACGGACTTTATATAAGGCTTCCTTTTGCCTTTACTTCCCTTGTTTTTTCTTCCAAATATATTCATGCGATCCTGCCCTTCTTAATTTTCTCGATATCTTGCTCCAGCGAAGGCACAACACCGATAATCGGAATGTCGAACGCGTTTGTCAGATCCGCTTCCGACTTGATACGCGTATCGAATATTTCGACTAACAGAATAATAACGACGGCCAGTATCAAAGCCACGATTCCGCCTAAAATGCTGTTTTTGGGCACGTTCGGGTAAGATTTGTTCTCCGGCAGGTTTGCCGGGTCAATAACCTCAACCGCGCCCGCTTTGATAATCTTGACGATTTCGGCCGGCGCTATCTCGATAATCGCATTTGCTAAAATCTGTGCGTGTTGTTTGCTGGGATTGGTAACCCTGAGGCTTAAAACCTCGGTTTCGGTAACCGAACCCGCGGAAATCATTTTCCTGATATCGTCCGGGTCGTACCCCAGCGCCGTTTTCTCAACCACCTTATTCAATACGGAATTGCTTTTTATGATAACGATACAGGTGTTCACCAATTCCTTCGAAACCACGATATCGCTCGTTGTTATGGCGCTCGTGGGGCGTTCCTTGTTATTGGTAACGTACAAGGTAGCGGACGACGTGTAAAGCGGTGTAAGAAAATACGTGCTGTACAAATACAGCATGACCACACCTAAAATAAAGATGGTGATAATTATCCAGGCCTTTTGCCATAGAATTGTAAAAAGTTTTTTTAAATCTAATTCCATTTTCTATCCCCCGGCATTGACTTTCTTATCAAAATTCGCGATGAGACAAGGTTCCTCGTCCCGTGCGTATCGAAGCTGCGTTTGCTTTTTATGGTCACCCTCTTCCCCAATCATAAAGAACAGCATATTTCTGAGTTTAAGGCTGTCATGTTCCTCGTATATAATGTCCCCGAGCTTATTGAGATAATCGTTCACCTTTTTGACGTTCGGCTTTTCCGCGCGCAGGACGAATATCTTTTCGTGCTCGGTTCGGGAAACGTCTTCGCTGTCGTGGGAAAGCTCCTCATAGAGCTTTTCGCCCGGCCTTAAACCGACAAACTTTATTTTAATATCCTTATCAGGCGTGTAACCTGAGAGGGATATCATATTTTTCGCGAGTTCGAATATATTCCTCGGCTTACCCATATCCAAAATAAATATCTCGCCGCCCTGTGAGATAACCGCGGCGGACAGAACCAGGGAAACGGCTTCCGGAATGGTCATAAAATACCGGGTGACGTCGGGATGCGTAACCGTAACAGGCCCGCCCTCGGCAATCTGACGGCGGAAAATCGGAATAACGCTGCCGTTTGAGTCGAGAACGTTACCGAACCGGACGGCGCACATATCGCAGCCCTGCCCGTTGTAAATCTGAACAAGAAGCTCGGCGGCGCGCTTAGTTGCGCCCATGACGTTAGTAGGATGAACCGCTTTGTCGGTAGATATAAGTAAAAACCGTTTCGTACCGTATTTTAAGCAGCATCTGATTGTGTTAAGCGTACCGAATATATTATTCTTAACCGCTTCGAACGGATTACACTCCATCATCGGGACATGCTTGTGCGCCGCGGCATGCAGAACCATGTCCGGCCTGTATTCGTCAAACACCCGGGACAGGCATTTCTCGTCCCGGACGGAACCCATGCAAAGCCGGTAGCGCGAGTTGTCAAAGCGGTCCTTCAATTCCTCGTTAAGCTCAAACAAGCCGTTTTCGTGCAAATCGAAAACAATCAGCTTTCCGCAGCCGTATTCAAGAACCTGACGGCAGATTTCGGAGCCGATAGAGCCCGCGCCGCCCGTAACCAGAATCGTTTTATCGGAAATATACTCTTTTACGATTGACATATCAGACTTAACGGCATCGCGGAACAGGAGGTCCTCAATAGACACCTCCCGGAGCGCCTTTTTATTGCCGGCCAGAAAGCCTTCAATATCGACGACGCTTTGGAAAACCTTTATCGGTTTTTTTGCGGACTTGCAGCGGTTGTAAATATTGGTAAGCTCCTCGGAGCTCGCCGAGGGGATGGCGATAACTATTTCGTCCGCGAGATATTTTGAGACTACGTATTCTATATCGTCTAATCCGCCGGAAACCCTTACACCGGAAATCTGCATCCCTTTTTTGGCAGGGTCGTCGTCAACCGCGGCAACGGGATAAATACCGTCAAGCGAGTTGGCGCGAAGCCTTTTGATAAGCATTGCGCCGGCGGCGCCCGCGCCGACAACCACAACACGGTTCACATCGCCGTTCTGGCGGTATCTGTTTGTCATAATCCATCTGGTTATCCGCTGGGTGCTTCTGATAGCCGTGGTCAATATGAACACGATCCCGAAGTAGATGAAAATCACCGACACCGGAATATCAATAACACCGACTAACTTGAAAATAAAAAGCACAATCGCGGACATGACGGCAATCAGAGCCTGCCGCACAACCTCTATAAACCCGATAAACGTCCATATACTGCTGTAGGCGCCCGTAACGACGCCAGCCCCGATAATCGAAACGATTGAAATAACGGAATAAATAAACATCTGATCTATATGTATGTACGCGTCAACATTCCAATCATATCTAAGACAAACCGCTAATAAAATTGAAAAAGTACAGACGACGGCGTCGCCGAGTATGAATACCGCCTGATCTGCGCGGAATTTCATATGTACATTCCTACTTTCATATTTTATTTCCTTTGCAAGGTTCAGCAAAGCAATAAATAAAAGTAATTAATCAATAACAGTACTGTAACAAATCTGAAATTTGAGTTTACGTATATATTAACACAAAATGATATTTGTGTAAACAGTTTAGATATTTTTTTTAATAAAATTATTCCGTGTAATCTTATCAAAATAAAGCATTTTATACAATATATGAAACTTTTATTATCCAAAACATAATAAAAAGTGGTATTTGTAAATTAATTCAAGAATATTGGGACAAAATAGCGCAAACAATATTCGCAAGGATTAGCGACGCATTTAAGGTGAGTGAAAGCGCGATGAAAATGACAAAGCGGGAATATATGGCATATGTCGGCGATACGATGCCGAAATCTCCACACGCGGCAAACCTTTTGCGCGCGTTTATAACGGGCGGTTTAATATGCTGTGTCGGCCAGGGGCTCGCGAATATGTTTTATTATTTTAATCTCTCGATTGACGACGCGTCGGCGGCCACCTCGGTGGTGCTTATCGGTGCCGCGTCGCTGCTTACCGGACTTGACCTGTACGGTGCCATAGGCAAGTTCGGCGGCGCAGGGAGTCTGGTCCCGATTACGGGCTTCGCGAATTCGATAGTATCCGCGGCGCTCGAGTTTAAGAGCGAGGGCTTTGTTCTCGGCATGTGCGCGAAAATGTTTACGCTCGCGGGCCCGGTATTGGTTTTCGGCTTTTCCGCGTCGGTCATATACGGGCTGATACTTTTCTTTTCCGGAGTCAGATAACAATGAATAATAAAACGATTGTCCTCCGCTCGACCCCGGGCATTATCGGCGCGGCAAGCTTCGCGGGCAAAAAAGAGGGCGAAGGCCCGCTCGCCGCGAAATTCGACGTTATATTAGACGACGCGAAATACCTCGAAAAGACCTGGGAGAAAGCCGAGAGCAAGATTCAATATGACGCGTACCAAACCGCGGTAAAAAAAGCCGAATTAAACGAGGCGGACATAGACTGCATTATCTCGGGCGATTTGCTGAACCAATGCATCGCCTCGACGTTCGCTCACCGGGATTCGGACACGCCTTATTTGGGTTTATACGGCGCGTGCTCCACGTTCGCGGAGGGTATTCTTATCGGCGCGCTCATGGTTAACGCGGGTTATATAAACCACACGGCGGCTTGCGTTTCCTCGCATTTCTGCACCGCGGAGCGCCAGTTTAGGACGCCGCTCGAGTACGGCGCGCAGCGCACTCCCACCGCGCAGTGGACGGTTACGGGCGCGGGCTGCGCGATTATCGGGACGCGGCGTGAAAACGCGCCGTTTATAACCGCGGCGACAATCGGCGCGATAAAGGACGGGGGCATCACGGACGCGAACAACATGGGCGCGGCGATGGCGCCCGCGGCCTTTGAAACGATATATACGCATATGAAAAACACGGGCACAAGCCCGAAGGATTACGATATGATTGCCACGGGGGATCTGGGTCATGTGGGCGCGAGGCTTCTTCGCGAACTGTTCGAAATGGAGGGCATCAGCTTAGAAAACAGGCTTTTTGACTGCGGATGCGAGATTTTCGACAGCAATACGCAGGACACGCACGCCGGCGGGTCGGGGGCCGCGTGCTCGGCGGTGGTGTTCTGCGCGCATATAGTTGAGGAAATAAAAAAGCGGAATTTAAAACGCGTACTTTTCGCGGGGACGGGCGCTTTGCAGTCCGTGCTTTCGGTTCAGCAAAAGGAAAGCATACCCGCGATATGTCATCTGATAGAATTGAGTGTTTGATATGGAGTATATCAAGGTGTTTTTCACGGGCGGCATACTCTGCGCGATAGGGCAAATCCTGATAGACCGCACGAAGCTTACGCCGGCCAGGATTTTAACGGGCTATCTTTTGGCGGGCTTTGTTCTGACCGCGCTCGGCCTTTATCAGCCGCTTGTCGAGTGGGGCGGGGCGGGCGCGACCGTGCCGCTGCTGGGCTTCGGTTATCTGCTTGCCAAGGGGACGCGGCTCGCGGTTATTGAAGACGGTTTTTTAGGCGCGTTCTCGGGCGGGATAACCGCCACCGCCGCCGGAATTGCCGCGTCCGTGTTTTTCGGGTTTTTGGCGTCGCTCATATTCAACACCCACGAAAAAAAATAGATTGGGAGCGGATAAACCGCAAAAGCAGTATTGTCTTGTATTTTTCAACAGAAAAACAGAAAAAATAACTTCCCGTTTCGGGTTGACATGCAAAATCAATTATGTTATTCTATTAGAGCGTTAAGCACATGTTATGCCGCTGTGGTGGAATCGGCAGACACAAAGGACTTAAAATCCTTCGATAGTAATATCGTACCGGTTCAAGTCCGGTCAGCGGCACCAAAAATATATCGCGGAGTGGAGCAGTCCGGTAGCTCGACGGGCTCATAACCCGTAGGTCGTAGGTTCAAATCCTGCCTCCGCAACCATAAAACAACCGAAAGGTTGATACAATAAAAACCGCTTGATTTCAAGCGGTTTTTATTGTTATACGAAAATTTTTGGGCAGTTTTATACTGCTCTTTTTTTGTTTCTGAACTGGTGTTGATTGAGGGGGGCGTAAATTTAGACCCCCCGACCCCCATTTTAAACCTTTCGGCGTAACTCAAAAACATCGCTGTATCATTTTTTAATCATTGATTTTGTTTAAATCATTATTTCTGTATTCACTAGGGGTCATTCCAATGAGCTCAAAAAAAACTCTGTTAAATGTCCTTTGGGTAGAAAAACCACATTCAAAAGAAATGTTTTCGATACTCATTTTACTTTCG
>JAAYXM010000049.1 GCA_012515925.1 Clostridiales bacterium | reverse complement strand
GGGGGGATAGCATAACATGATAGTAAGCGCCGCCGGATTTGTGATTGTATATACGCGCATATTCGGCGGCGCTTTTATTAGGGAGGGCGGAACGGGACCGCGGTCCCGGCTATAATCCATTTTTGCAAACGGGGAAAAGTATTAGGAGGCTTACTATGAAGAAAAGCATCTATAGAATCGGGGCGCTGCTGCTCGCGTTCACATTGCTCATGGGGATTTGTCCGGTATACGCTGCCGACCCGCCGGGAGAAGAAGCATATACGCTTACGATTACTGATATCACGCATGACTTTCAATATCACAACTACGCGGGTTTATATGTGGGACGAACCGCGGTATACAGGGTCAACCTGTATCGCGACAGCGACGGCGCGGTAATCCCGTCCGCTGATTACACACTTGACTGCGGCTCCGACAGCTCAATAGTATTTATCGAGCAGAGTACACGCGGTGAGAATCATATTTTCGCAACCGGTGTAAGCGAGGGCGCGACTGACATCATGCTTTCCGCCGACGTTGACGGCGACGGCGTAGCGGACGCCGAACTCGCTTATCCGGTAAATGTAACATACCAGACATATAATGAGGGAAGCTATCGATACGAGTTTATCAAGGCGTGCCGGTTTTACACCGAGGGTTTTCAGGCAACGTCATACAGAAAAAGCGGATACAATATTGAGAACATCACATCGCTTGCCATGACGACGGAGGGCGACCCGGCAGAGGTTTATCCGGAAAGCACCATTATAACCGACCCGTGGTGCTATGTATCGTCATATTTAGGGAGCGACGGTTCAACCGCGACATACAGCTCGTATTATACGTTCGGCTCGCGCAACAGCTTTGCCGGACATAGCAGGGATAATTACATAAGGTTTAAGATATACGTTCCCGAGGCGGGAGCATATACCCCGATATCAAAGCATACGGCAAACAAAAACGCGGCAAAAATCGACATATACCTTTCGCCTGTGGATTCCGACGATCCGGAAGCCGCGGAATATCATCTGGGATTGCTTGACACCGGTTACCCCAATAATACCGTAGGGTGTCCCAGATATGATTCGCCGGATAATTTCAATTTCGCCAATTACGCTCATTCGGATTATTATTTAGAGCCCGTATCGCTTGAAACGCCGGGCGAGTATTATCTGACGTACCGCTTTAACGCAAGAAGCATGTCAAGTCAGCATTGCGGAAACTTTAAAACAGCCGGGTTTGTTCTGGAGAAAATCGGATATAAACTTACGGTTGGAAATCCTACGGCCGTAAAAGCCGGTGAAACAGCTCGCACGGCGATAACGCTTTTAGAAGGCTTGTCCGACCCTGTCGACCTTTCCGCCATAACGTTTGAGGTAAACGTGCAAAACGCCGCGGTCGCGGAAGCGGAGGCTGAGATAAGCGGAAACAACGCCGAGCTTGTTGTCACGGGCATTTCCGAAGGTACGACGGCAATAGATATTATCGCGAAATCCGGCGGAAATGAGATAGCTTCGGCACAAACAAGCGTCACGGTAATACCCGACCTGGGTTCTTATAATTTGACCTTAACCGAGGTTGAATTCGATTATCACAACTTTCCGGGTTTGTATGTGGGCAGAACCGTTGTGTACAGTATAATGCTTATTCGCGACAGTGACGGCGCGATAATCCCGTCCGCGGATTATACGTTAGATTGCGATTCCGATAGCTCAGTTTTATATCTCGAGCAGAGTACACGCGGCGAATATCACATTTTCGCAACCGGTATTCGCGAAGGAACAACAGATATTCAGCTTTCAGCGGATATTAACGGCGACGGCGTAGCTGACGCAGAGCTTACATACCCGGTAACCGTTACATACCAACCTT
>JAAYXM010000048.1 GCA_012515925.1 Clostridiales bacterium | reverse complement strand
TAATCCCCCGCGTACGCGGGGGATTAATGCGTTGAAACTACTCTCAGATTTAATATCTCGAGCTAACAGCGGCTGTACCTTTTTTATATAAAAGGTTATAATTGGTCAAAAAAACGGTAAAAAGCAAATCTCATGGAACCTGCCGATAAAAAGCTTATTATTAATAATATAATCCAAAAACAGAATGAACCTATCGACAAGCCCAAGCCGATTTTAGAGCGACCCGTATATTGGTTGCTTGAGTCGCAAACGCCGATTATACCTGTAATCAGTCCTACTATTGAACCGACAAAAATCAGAGGATAAAACCCTAACGAACCGAAAACCACCGAAACCGTAGCTAAAGCTTTCCCCTTGTTATTGGTCTTTTTGGCGTTGGCGGCATTCAACAATTGACCGCAGGATAAGCAGACACCCGCGTTTTCTCTTAATTCATTGCCGCAATTGGAACAAAAATTCCCCATATTAAAACCCTCCGTGCTAATTATTATATTTGATTTTAACCGCCGCCTGAAGCGGGAGATGTTTACTCCGATATCGTGAATGTTTCGCCAGGTTTCTTCTTAACAAGAATATCGCCGTTTTCATCATAGTAATCGATAGGTATTTTGAATCTCGATTTAAACTTGCTTAATACTATTTCGCCGGTGTAGCCGATTATTATATCGAGAGAAACCACCGCGCCGTTTTTCCAGACGATGTTGAGCGTATGCCCGCCCGGCAGGCGAATTCCGTGCAGCGAGCCCTGCTTTGACCATGCCCCGGGCAGGCGGCGAAGCAGATGCACCTTTCCGTTTGAGTATGACACGAGGCACTCGGAAACCGCCGTGCCGTACAGTATATTCAAATCGGTGCGCAATTCGTTGTCACAGATAAACAGGTAGTTTCCTGACAAAACGTTGTTCCGGCTGACGGCGCCGAGAAGCGCCGCGGCCTTATCGCAGCAGCCGGTTCTGGCATAAATCAGCGCGGTGCGAACGGCGTTGACGGGACTCATGCTCATGTCATGCGCCGTATAATAATCAATCGTCCGCAAAGCGGCGTCAAGCTCGTTATTCCGGTTTTCGGAAAACAGGATATCCGACGTAACCAGGCTGTAAAGGCTCAGATAGCGGAAGCTTTTTGAATCACTCGCGTCGTTTTCCTCAAGATGCTCGCAGAGAAGCCCGTTAGCGTCAAGTCTCACGGGGGAGAGCTTATTTAAAATATTGTTCCATATTAAACGTCGGTCCGCGTCAACGCTTAGGATTTCGCCGACCTTGACGGCGGACTTGAGCGTGGTATAGATAAGCGAAGCGTCGAGCGCGCTCGTCATGCTGATATGGGTTGAGAAAATTTCGGGGTCATCGTCGGGGTATTGGCTCGGAATAATATTGAGCCTGCCGTCTTTATCCTCGTAAAGACAATCCTCGTAAAACATGGCCGATTCTTTAAGAAACGGATAGGCAAAATCGGTAAGGTATGTATAGTCGCCGGTGTATTCGAAATAATCCATAATAATCCGGCAGAGCCAGCCGGGCGCGCCCACCCGCACGCACATGGATGCGAAACGCCCGTTTATGTCCATTATCTCGGGTACAAATATCCCCCTGCTGCTCCAGATATCGCGAGCCGTCTGCTCCCAGACTTCCTGATGCTTTGACAGGTAGTCGATTAGAAGCCCGGCGCTCTCGGCGAGATTTGCGCGCTGGGAAATCGAATATTGCATGTGCAGAACATGATTAAAGCCGAAAGTACTCCGGGATTGCGGCATTGTCCATTTGCCGCGGGAATTCGGGGGCAGCTCACAGTTAATCGTGGAAGATATCAGAAGATATCTCGCGAGGTTGAACATAAGAACGGGGTCCGCCGCCTTATGCATAAACGGCAGACGAACAGATAAACCGACCCGGTTGTAAAACCTCGAGAATTCCGCTTTGTGTTCGGAAATCAGCTCATCCCAGGCCTTGTCCGGCGGCCGGAGATTCGACGGGTCGCTCTTGTCTGTAAAAATATTCAGATATATCTCAAGCTCAAACGCGTTGTAAACCCGGAAGGCGTTTTTATGCAAAGCGATCTCCCCGTCGGTCTTTAACGTGATAATTACCTTATATGTCGTACCGTTTTTTATATTGCATTCGTATGTAATCGTGTTGCCGAATATGCTCGTGTTGTCCGTGCAATCAAACGACGGGTCGGGTATAAGGCCGGTAAAGCTTAAACCGCAGGAAAAAATCCGGTTTCCTACCCATCTGCACATAATAAGACCGGTTTTTGAGCAGGCGAATATTTCGGATTTAACCTTTGCCCGACCGCTTTTTCGCAGAATCGAAACAACAGCGTCCTCAAGGTTAAGCTCGCTTTTTATCAGTTTGGAGCGGGACAATTCAACCTTAAGCGTCCCCGCGGGGATGTAGAAATTATTGTTTAAGCCGAATTCTTTATTGTCACCGAAATAGTAATTGGAATAGGTAACCGCCTGCGCATAGTCACCCTTTATCAGCAAGTCCCTGATATCGGTAATACCTTTTTTCAGTTTTTGCTCAAAATCGTTCTGCAGACCCGTCCAAAGCCACTCATGATTCAGATTCAAAACATCGGAAGACTTATCGCTCGTTACAATAGCGGCAAGCCTTCCGTTGCCTATGGGCAGACCGTCATACTGAGTCTTGGTCTGATTGGATAATCTTATTCTATTAAACATAGATAGCTCCTTAGGCCCCGGATGAATGATACCGGTATGTTTTCATTAATTATTACAATATTATATTAAATATTCCTGTAAATGTAAAGATAAATAAACAAATTGGCAGTAAAATTTTTTAAAAATTTTCCTTGACATGGATATTTAATACTAATATATTTAACATTAAAGGAGGGAGTGTATTGAGCAAGGCTTCGGAGTATATCGAAAGCATTAAGGAACTGATTGAGTGTGTCAGCATGACGCAGACCGAACCGCTCGACCGTGCGGCCGGAATACTGTCCGAAACGTTAAAGAACGACGGCTGGATATATATTTTCGGAACCGGACATTCGCATATGCTTGCCGAGGAGCTGTTTTACAGGGCGGGGGGGCTTGTAAGAATCAAGCCTATACTCGAGCCCGGGCTTATGCTGCACGGCGGCGCCGGCAAAAGCACAAGGCTTGAACGGCTGTCCGGCTACGCGGAAATTATATTAGACGATTACGGGATAACGCAAAACGATTGTCTGATACTTATATCCAATTCGGGCGGAAACAGCGTTTTAACCGAGGCCGCGCAGTACGCGCGAAGACACGGCATAAAAACAGTCGCTCTTACGAGCATAAACCATTCCACCGGGGTTCTGGCAAATAATCCGAACCGGCAAATGCTGTTTAAGCTTTGTAACGTTGTTCTTGACAACTGCGGGTGCTACGGCGACGCGTGTGTCTCGTTCGGCGAAAAAAAGGCAGCGCCGACGTCAACCGTTATCGGTGCCATGATACTGAACGCGCTTGTCTGCCTGACGGTCGAAAAGCTCGAAGAGCAGGGGATTGAGGCGGAGATTTTTAAAAGCAGCAATACCGCCGGCGGAAACGATTACAATAAAACCTTAATCGGGAAATACAAAAATGTTATTAAGGAGTTATAAAAAGGGGCTGTTTTGCTACAGCCCCTTTCTTATATGAGCGCCGCGGCGCTCTTCCTTTTTAATACTTCTTTGGCAGCGGGTTCTTTTTCGAGATCTCCTCGAATACAGCAATCTGCTGCTTTATTTTTTCGGGTTTGACAAAAAGCTCGTCTCCGTTTACAAGATGCGCGTACAGCAGCTTGTAATACGAGGCAACCGCGCTGTCGAACGCCGAACCCGCGATTTCTCCGGATACCTCATGGAATGTAAGCCTGCTGTTGCAGTACGCGGGAGTGCCGTTTTCGTCGCGAACCGGCTCAAGGGTAAG
>JAAYXM010000047.1 GCA_012515925.1 Clostridiales bacterium | reverse complement strand
GCCGGAGAATGGAGCTTGTAGTACTATGAAAGTAAGACCATCTGTCAAGCCTATTTGTGAAAAGTGCAAAATCATACGCCGCAAGGGAAGAGTAATGGTGATTTGCGATAATCCCAAGCACAAGCAGAAACAAGGCTGATACAATCAGTCTGGCGGCATATTCAGAAACTTTATGGAGGTGCATGTTTTAAATGGCACGTATAGCCGGAACCGACCTGCCCAGAGAAAAGAGAGTCGAAATCGGACTCACCTATATTTTCGGCATCGGCAGAACACGTTCAAACGAAATTCTGACTGCGACCGGCATCAATCCCGACACCCGCGTCAAGGACTTATCCGAGGACGAAGTTGCGAAGCTGCGCGAGTATATCGACAGGAACTACCGCGTCGAGGGCGACCTTCGCCGTGACACAGCGCTCGATATAAAGCGTCTTATCGAAATCGGCTCCTATCGCGGCCAGCGTCACAGGAGAGGTATGCCCGTGCGCGGCCAGCGTACGAAGACAAACGCGAGAACCCGCAAGGGTCCGAAGAGGACCATAGCGAACAAGAAGAAGTAAGGAGGTATGGCATAAAGCATGGCAAGTCCAAAAACAAGAAAGGGCGCTTCCAGGAAACGCCGTGAACGCAAGAATATTGAAAAAGGCGCGGCGCATATTCGCTCCTCCTTTAACAATACGATGGTTACGATAACCGATACAAACGGCAACGCATTGTCGTGGGCGTCTTCGGGCGGTATGGGTTTCAGAGGCTCGCGCAAATCCACTCCGTATGCCGCGCAGGTCGCGGCGGAAACCGCGGCAAAGGCGGCTATGGAGCACGGACTTAAGACTGTTGAGGTCTTTGTAAAAGGCCCGGGCTCGGGACGTGAAGCCGCTATCCGCGCGCTGCAGGCGGCGGGGCTTGAGGTCAATATGATTAAAGACGTTACGCCTATCCCGCATAACGGCTGCCCCCCGCCCAAGAGAAGACGCGTTTAATATATATGGAGGTGTAGTTTTTTATGGCAAGATACACGGATGCCGTATGCAGAATCTGCCGCCGCGAAAACCAGAAGCTGTTTTTAAAGGGCGATCGCTGCTATACGAATAAATGTGCCGTTGACCGCCGTCCCGCGCAGCCGCCGGGACAGCACGGCAAAGGCAGGAAAAAGCTCTCCGAATACGGCTTGCAGCTGCGCGAGAAGCAGAAAGCAAGGCGCTATTACGGTGTGCTCGAAAGTCAGTTCAACAAATACTTTGAAATGGCGGCTTCCAAAAAAGGCATAACGGGTGAAAATCTGCTTCGGATTCTCGAATCCAGGCTCGACAATGTTGTTTACCGTCTGGGCATGGCCATGAGCCGCCCCGAGGCGAGACAGCTTATCGGCCACGGGCATTTTACCGTTAATGGCATAAAGGTCAATATCCCGTCTTATCTTTTGAAAGCCGGCGACGTTATTGCTCTCCGCGAGAACAGCCGTAATATGGATAAATTCAAAACCGTCATCGAAGTTAATTCATCGCGTGTCCCGCCGAAGTGGCTGGATTTTGACAGGGATAAAGTCGAGGCGAAGGTTATTAACCTCCCGGACAGAGAGGATATCGATTTTCCGGTTGAGGAGCATCTTATCGTCGAGTATTACTCGAAGTAAGCCCTCGAAGCCGCTCAAAACCGCATAATTTGCGCGGTACACTTTAAGCCGACGAAAAGGAGGGTATTCAACAAATGATAGAAATTGAGAAACCCCGTATTGAATGTGTGGAATCGCTTGAAGACGGTTCGTACGGCATGTTCGTAATCGAGCCGTTGGAGCGTGGATACGGCATGACGCTCGGAAATTCACTCAGGCGTGTAATGCTGTCGTCATTGCCGGGCACCGCGGTGACGAATATAAAAATCGCGGGCATATCCCATGAGTTCTCGACAATTCCGGGCGTTAAAGAGGATGTTACCGAAATCATCTTAAACGTCAAGGATATTGCCGCGAAAATCCACGGCAACGAGACAAAGACCGTGTATATCGAGGCGTCAAACCAGGGCGATGTCTGCGCGGGCGATATCAAGACCGACGGCGAGGTCGAGATTTTAAACCCCGAGCTTCATATCGCGACACTCGGCCCGGACGCGACGTTAAGCATGGAGCTTACGATCAGCCACGGCAGGGGCTATGTCCCGTCCGAGAGGAACAAGCCGGCCCAGTCGGTTATTGGCGTTATCCCCGTGGATTCGATTTACACGCCGGTGCACAAGGTTAATTACCATATCGAAAATACCCGTGTCGGTCATATGACGGACTATGATAAGCTGACAATCGAGGTGTGGACGAACAAGACGATATCCGCCCGCGACGCGCTGTCATACGGCGCAAAGATTCTAAGCGACCACCTGTCGCTGTTTATTGATCTGTCCGAGGATATCGGAAGTACGTCGATAGTTGTCGAAAAACCCGAAACCCAGCGCGATAAGGTATTGGAAATGACAATCGAGGAGCTCGATTTATCGGTGCGCTCGTTTAACTGCTTAAAACGCGCGGGAATCAATACGGTCGAGAATTTGATAAGCAAAACCCAGGAGGATATGATGAAGGTCAGAAACCTCGGACACAAATCACTCGAAGAAGTTATTAACAAGCTGGAAGCATTGGGGCTCTCGCTCGCAAGCGAGGAAAGCGAAAAATAAGCCCCCGTGTTATTATTGCGGCGCGCAAATGTCTTTTTACGGGACATTTGAATGCCGGAGTAATACTTTATTTCTGATTGAAGGAGGTATTTCAAATGCCCGGAACCCGAAAGCTCGGCCGCGCTACAGATGCCCGGCTCGCCATGCTTCGTGCCATGGTTACGTATTTGCTCGAAAAAGGAAAGATAGAAACAACGGTTATGCGCGCGAAAGAGGTTCGCCCGCTGGCCGAAAAAATGATAACGCTCGGAAAAACCAACACGCTGCACGCAAGAAGACAGGTGCTCGCGTTTATTACGAAAGAGGATGTCGTAAAAAAGCTATTTGACGAGATTGCGCCGAAATACGCGGACAGAAACGGCGGTTATTGCCGTATCGTGAAAACAGGCCCGCGCCGCGGCGACAGCGCCGAGATGGCCGTTATCGAACTGGTATAACAGAATTAATAATCAAAGCCGGAGAGCAATAATAATGCTTCTCCGGCTTTGATTATTTATTTAAAATAAAACAATTGAATAATGATGCCTGATGTCATATAATAATCTTGAATAAAGCTATAACAGACAATCGTTGCTATAATTCATATATATATATACAAAATTGAGAAAGGAGGGTGCTAATAAATTGAAGGACAAGGCGGAGTATTGGATTGTTAGCAGACTATGATATTGAGACAGCTTCTGCTATGTTGCGTACAAAGAGATATCTTTATGTAGGTTTTATGTGTCATCAAGCAATTGAAAAAGCCCTAAAGGCTGTGATAGCTGACAATGATACAATTCCGCCGAAGTCTCACGGACTTATGAAACTGGCACAGATAGGCAATATATATGATTTTATGTCTGAAAATTACAAAGATATACTGGACTCGCTTGACCCGTTGAATATAGCGGCACGGTACCCGGAACAGATAGAAAAGCTCACTGCAACACTGTCTGAAGACAGGTGCAAAGTTATTTTGACGGAAACGGAGGATTTGTTATGTTGAATAAAACAACGGTTATGAAGATAGCAAGAAAATACGCGCAGGAAGTAAAAAGCTACTTAAACCCCACTGCTGTCGTACTTTATGGGTCGTATGCAAACGGACAGGCACGTGAGCATAGTGATATTGACATAGCTGTTATTCTGAATGGATTTACGGGGGATTATTTAGAAACATCCCAAAAGCTATATAAACTCCGGCGAAATATCAGTGCCGACATAGAGCCTGTATTGCTTGATTTGCAAAATGACAAAACCGGCTTTATTGATGAGGTATTAAAAACAGGGGAAATTCTATGTTGATTGCACTATATAAGACAGGGGGGGCGGTGCGCGGCACCGCCCCCCCTGTCTTATCACTGAAAAGCTCTTGTAAATATATAATATATAAGTGAAGTAATGCTTACGGGGTGCGATATGAATATTATAAACTGTATGTTTACGAATACCGGTGATAAACAAGGCGTCGATTTGGCAAAACTCACGGTTATAGCCGCGTTATTGACGCTGCTGGGCGATTTTTTTGCGTTTTTAATCGCGGTATATGAATTACAACAGGAAAAGGCCGGAAGTGATTAGGGCTTAAGTTCAACGCTCATCGCCCTGAGGCTATTGCAGAAGCTGGAATTCCGGAACGCGGGATTCCATCGCGTCCTCGCTGCTGAAGTACGCGTCGAATACATCCCGGGCGACGGATGATATGCGGCTGCCCTGCCCGCCGTTTTCGACCACGACCGCTACGGCGATTTCCGGGTCATCGTACGGCGCGAACGCGACGAATACTGCGTGTGACCCGCCCGGCGCCTGAGCCGATCCGGTTTTCGCCCCGACTGTAACCGGATAATTAAGAAACGTGCTTGCCGCGGTGCCGCCGGTCTCCTGCGCCGCCATGTGCATACCCGAAAGAACCGCCTTCAGGTTCTTCTCGTTAAGCTCGACCTTGCCTTTAACCTCGGGCTGCGTCTCGAATAATGTGGCGTTGGTGTTCGCGTCCTTGACGCTTTTTAAGAAATAGGGCTTATACCTTGTGCCGCCGTTTACCAGTGTCGCGATATAATTCGCGAGCTGTATCGGGGTAACCATAGTGTCCGACTGGCCTATCGCCGCCGCGAGCGTCTCGCCCCGGTACCATGACTTGTTTACTTTTTTGCGTTCGGAGGGTCCGGCAATCTTCCCGCGGCTTTCGCCCGGAATCTCCACGCCCGTCGGCTCCCCGAGCCCGAACTTAGCCGCGTATTCCTCGAGCTTTTCGATGGTCGCGAGCCGTCCCGTTTCATAAAAGAAATAGTTGCAGGACACCTTGATTGCCTCGGAAACGTTTATATTCCCGTGAATCCTGCCGTATGTCCTGTATATATCGCACATGGGCGTATAGCTCGGCGCGTAATAGGTATATATTCCCTTGGCGTAAATCTTTTTCGTCGTTGTAATCGCGCCGGATTCAAGCCCCGCGAGCGCGGTTATCATTTTAAACGTCGAGCCCGGCGGGTACATGCCGGATATCGCGCGGTTAATCAGCGGCTTTAACGGGTCGGTTGACAAGCTGCGATAATCCTTGTTGAAGGTTTTAAGCGAAAAGCCCGGATACGAGGCGCTTGCCAGAATCCCGCCGGTTTTAACGTCAATCGCGACGAGCGCCGCGCCCTTCGCGTCCTCGCCGCCCCAGCGCCTGTTTGTCTTTCCTTCCGCGCGCAGCTTCGGAACAATCGCGGCAAGGGATTTCTCGGCCGCCTCCTGTACCTTGATATCTATCGTAAGCATGCAGTTTTTTCCGAGTATCGGGTCCTCGGATTTGAAATGTTTGTGAGCTTTCCGCTTGTGGTTGTCTCAATAGACTGGAACCCGTCAACGCCCCGCAGATATTCCTCGAGGGCTTTTTCCATGCCGTCCTTGCCCACCAAATCGTCCATGCGGTAGCCTTTTTTCTTCAAATCCGCGTATTCCTCTTTGTAAATAAGACCTACCCGCCCGAGCAGATGCGCCGCGTATTCGGTTTCATACTCGCGGATAGGCTCGACCTCGATAAACACGCCGGGGAAATTCCGGCTTTGCTCCTTTATGCGCGTGACAAGGTTTATATCCACGTCCTGCGCGAACGTATACGGCGTATATCTCGAAAACTCGCGGGCCTCCATCTCAAAGCACACGCCCGCGACGGCGCGCTTCTGATTATCGGGCAGGTTATCCGCGATTGAGTATTTCCCGCACATAAGATTGATTAATTCGTCAGGTCTGGTGTTGTCCGGCCAGTTGTTGCCGCGCAGGTATTCTACGGTTCTTATCTCGTCCTGCGAGTTTTCGCCCGGGGTGTAGGTATAAAAAAACGGCGCGGTTTTTGAAACGGGCAATGTGTCTATATACTCGTTGCCCGACTGGCCGCAGAGGGCAATAAGCTCGGATATGATTTTGTCCTTTTGGCTTTTTTCCCAGGTAAGCGCGTCAAATCGTATCGTGAAGCTCATGCGGTTTGTAACGAGCGGGCGGCCGTACCTGTCAAGGATTTCGCCGCGGGGCGCCTTGATATTGACCGTGCGTGAAATGCGGCGCTCGGATTTTTTAAGGTATTCCTCGCCGTTGACTATCTGAAGGTTATACAGTCTGCCGCCTGAAATCAGTATTGAAACAATAAGGATAACAAACAGCACAATAATCCGCTTGATATAGTTGTTCTGTTCCATTCTAATCCCCCTGTCTTATACCGAATCGTTCGCGGTGTAAAAGCGCCTGTATATCCTGATTATCGCCGGGTAGACGAACGGGGTAAGGATAAGAGTCGAGATCAGCTCGCCGGGCAGTACGTCGAAAAACGCAATCATTCCGCCTCGCCCCAGAATCAGCATAAACGTCAGATAGTATAACAGATTGATTATTATCATCGATATTACCGTATACATCAGCGCGATATAATAGTTTTTCCAGAAGATGAAGTTGCCGAGCAGGCTTATCCCGATTGCGCAAAGTACGTAAACTATCGTATAAAAGCCCTCCGACGGGGAAAACAGCGCGTCGCTCAGAAGGCCCGCGGCAAGTCCGGCGGCCGCGCCGCCGTTTACGCCTTCGAGCATCGATATCGTGCAGACTATAAACGGCAGGAGTGAGGGCGTTTCGCCCAGAATCCGGATGCTTTTCAATACCGTTGTCTGCAGCAGTATTACCGAGTAAATAAGTATGATATAGCAAATCCACTTAAGCCAGCTCTTTTGTATGTTCATACTTCCCTCTTAAAACTGAAAGTTTATCTTTTCGCTTATTCCCCATCCCCACGGGGGAGGGGGAAACATATATCACCGGCTATTCGGTGATGGTAAAGGATTTAATGACCAGAACGTGATTGACCTTTTCAAGGTTTACCGCGGGGGAGACAATCGCGTATTTCGAAATACCGTGGGATTCGGTTTTAACCTCCTCCACATATCCTAAGACAATGCCTTTGGGGAACAGCCCCCCCATTCCGGAGGTTTCGACCGTATCGCCTTTCAGAAGCTGCGTTTCCTTTGTAAGGTACGTAAGCTTGAAAAGGCCGTGCTTCATAAGCTCGAAATCCCCCTCCGCGCATGCAACGTCACGGGTTCGCGTGACAATCGCCGAGGCCTCCATCGATGTATCGGTAATCGCCGTAACGGTAGCCCATGTGGGCCCAACCTCGCTTATATACCCGACCATGCCCTCGCTCGTGACAACGCAGTTGTCGGGCTTAATGCCCGCGAGACTGCCCTTGTCTATCGTAAAGGACACCGACCAGTTGTCCTCGCTTCGCGCGACAACCTCCGAGGGTTCTATATCAAAGCTTTTGTCACGCTCCTTCATGCCGAGCGCGGCTCTCAGCTGTTCGTTTTCCTTAATGTATTTTTCCGCCTCGCGAATCAAATCCTTTGTTTCTTTAAGCTCGTTCTTTAAGCTGTTGTTTTCCTCAACAAGCGCGTCATACCTGAAAAAATAATCGGAGACGTTCTGTATTTTATCCGTAACCGTTGTTATGCCTTTCTGCAGCGGCGCCGTCAGTATATTAACAAGACTTGACACCGGCGAAACCCGTCCGCCGGACAGCACGGACAAAATCCCCATGATTAAAGAAAGCAATACGGCGGTAAGCAGTATCACTATCCATCGTCTGAATAAAAAGTCCTTCAATAAATATCACCACTTATCGATTCCATATGTCAATCCCGAGCTCCCGAAGCATATCATACAGCGTGCTTAGCGGAAGACCCACGACGTTGAAATAATCACCCTTGATGCCTTCGACAAAAAACGCGCCCTTGCCCTGAATTCCGTACGCGCCCGACTTGTCCATGGGCTCGCCGGTTTTGATATAGCGCTCGATTTCATCGACATGTAACTTCCGGAAAAAGACGAGCGTTTCGACAACCGAGGTCTTTATATCAGCGCCCCGCATGACGGCTATTCCCGTAAAGACCGAATGCGTGCGTCCCGAAAGGCGGGAAAGCGTTTTCTTCGCGTCCGCTGTGTCTGCCGGTTTTCCGAATATCTCGTTTCCCGAAACAACAATCGTGTCCGCGCCTATGACAAGGCAATCGTGGCCGACGCGCTTCGCGACATGTGACGCCTTGGCTGTCGCGAGGCTTATCGCGTACTCCGCCGGGCGTGTTTTGGGTATTTTATTCTCGTCGATATCCGCCGGTATAATCTCAAACTCATCGAAAATAAGCTTTAAAAGCTCGATTCGCCTCCGTGATTCGGAGGCAAGAATTATCTTTTCCATTAAAAACCTCAGAGCCTTCCGGTGGAGCCGAAGCCGCCTTCGCCGCGTTCCGTCTCGTCAATCTCGGGGCAAACCTGCAAATCCGGGCGGCAGACACACATAACCACAAGCTGCGCGATTCGCTCGCCCCTGGTAACGGTAGACGGCGTGTCCGACTGGTTTATCACACCGACCCGTATTTCCCCGCGGTAATCGCTGTCGATAACGCCGACGCCGTTCGCGAGCGCGATACCGTGTTTTATCGCGAGCCCGCTGCGGGCGAACACGTACGCCACATGTTCGGGCGAGGGCAGTGCGATTGAAATGCCGGTCGGGATAACCGCGATCGCGCCCGGCGGAATTTCAATCGGGTTTTCGATACATGCCCTTAAGTCCATGCCCGCGCTGCCCGGCGTCGCGTATTCGGGCAGCGGTATTTCATTTCCTATCATATCCGACAGCGGCTTTATTTTTATCGTCATTAATCAACACCCCGTTATTCGACTCCGCGGTAATACAGTCCCCGGGTATATACCGAGGGCATATAGTTGTTTTTATTGAGATAGCGCTCTAAAACCTGAACGCATTCGCGCGGGTTTTCGGTCGAAAACATAAGCCGCGCCGCCCACAAGCCCAGGTCAGCGTAATCCTTCTGCTTGTCGGCGAGCACTATTTTCTGTGAATTGTACAATACGCTCCGGTGCCCGAACTCGCTGAGTATCGGAAAAACCGCTCCGGTTCTGTCCTCAAGGTTGTTCGCGTTTTTGCACAGGCAGGCACCGGTGCCGCTTTTTATAATGCAGTTTTCGCATATCATGACGGGCAGACGTCCGTACACGATAAGCTCGGTGTCAATTCCCTTGGAAATATCGCGGATTTGCGGGAACGTAAGCTCGGACGACAGCACGGCGGACACAAGCCCCTCGGCTTTAAGTTCCTTAAGCGTCTGTGAATTGAACACGTTTAAGCCGAAATCGCCGTGCACCGTAAAGCCGAGGTTTCGGGCTGCCTCAATGCCGCCGACGTTGCCCGCTAGAGCGTGCGTTATACCCGCGTCATACGCTTTTTCAAGCATCGAGCAGACGGTTTCCTTTTCATCGTCCTTAAAAACCCTGGGTACGCCGACGGCAATTATCGTCTTACTATTATATTCGGCGAGCTTTTTTAGATTCCTGACCGCGCATTGCAGCGGAACATAGATTATTTCAGGCCCTAAGGCAATCAATTCGTCGGTTATCTGCGCGAAATCCGATACATATACGGTATAAACGGGCGCTCCGCGCTCGTTTATCAGTTGATAGCCGGGATTGAACTCTCCCTCGGCTCTTTCCCTGACGAACATCCGCATCTCGGTCAGCTTTTCGAGGCATTCGCGGCGCAGCGCGTTGATTGACGACAGCGGAAGCGAAATACCCTCATCAACCTTGACCTTGGCGGTGACGCATTTAAACGGCGTCCCGCCGGTTTTTTTGAGCTGCTCGCGCACGACAGAGCCCGAAAGAGGTTTTGTGTACGCGCGCTCGGGTATATCGCCGCGGGAGATGTAGCGGTTGCCGTCCGTATCCTCGGCGGCAAGCAGCGCCTGCTCGCCTTTTTGAACAATGCAATAAAAGCGTACGTTGACGCGCCGGGTGTCCTCGCGATAGCTTTTCTGCGCCTCGCGGTACAGCGAGCTTAAGCCGGGGTCATCGTTTTCAATATGCCGCCCGAACATGTCCTTGCCCGTTTCACCCGAGTAGTAGCCATCGGTGAACCCCTGTCTTGAAAACACGTCGTTTAATAGCCTGAGCTCGTACTTGTCCGGCGGGCGGTCCTCCTTTATAAGCTTTGAGTAAATGCTTGTGACGATTGCCACATACTCCGGGCGCTTCATGCGCCCCTCAATCTTAAAGCTTTTTACGCCGATATCGCGAAGCTCGGTCAGCTTTTCCGCGAGGCATAAATCCTTCAGACTCAGCGGGTATGACTCAATCGTCCTGCCGTTTACATGATACGCCATGCGGCAGGGCTGCGCGCAAAGCCCGCGGTTACCGCTGCGCCTGCCTATTATGCCGCTTAAATAGCACTGCCCGGAATAACTCATGCACAGCGCGCCGTGGACAAAAACCTCGGTTTCTATCGGCGAATTCTCGCAGATATACCTGATCTGGTCGCGCGTGAGTTCCCGGGCGAGTACGACCCGGCTAATGCCGTGCCTCGCGGCGAAAAGCACCCCGTCAAGATTATGCACGGTCATTTGGGTGGAGCCGTGAATAGGAAGCTCGGGCGCCACGCTTCGGATAAGCCTGACAAGTCCGAGGTCGGCGGCGATAACCGCGTCGACGCCGATGCGGTTAAGAACAGTTATAATCTCCTTAACCTGAAGCAGCTCGCGGTCGGTCAGGAGCGTGTTTAACGTTATATAAGTTTTAACACCGCGCAGCCGGCAGTAATCCACGGCCTGAAGCAGCTCATTGCCCGTGAGGTTTTTTGCGCGTCTGCGCGCGTTGTAATTACCGTAGCCCATATAAACCGCGTCCGCGCCGCCTCCAACGGCGGCGATTACGGCTTCATAAGAGCCGGCCGGAGATAGAAGCTCAGGGGTCCCCATAAAAATCTCCTTAAACGTATTCTACTTGCCGAGTCTCATAATCTCTCTCTTAAGTTCGGATATCTCCATTTTCATCTTGCCCGCCTGGTCCAGGTACTCCTTGAGCTGTGCGCGGAGGTTGTCGGCGGTGTCAAGCACCTTGTAATAGTCGTCGGCGATGTTGACTCCGGCGAGGATTGCGGCCTCAAGCAGCGAGGTGTTGCCCGAATTCAGGATTTCGCTTATCTTGCTGTCTAAATGTGCCGCGACCTTTCTCGTATACTCCTCGTTTTCCGCGCCGATAAGGTGATACTCGTTGCCCGCGATGGTTACGGATGTGCGTTTTTTC
>JAAYXM010000046.1 GCA_012515925.1 Clostridiales bacterium | reverse complement strand
AATTGCTGTCCAGGCAGCTGCCGCACAGCGTTGAGGCGGAGCAATCCGTGCTCGGCGCGATGCTTATCGACCCGGGCTGTATTCCCGAGGTTGTCGAAACGCTGCGTCCCGAGGATTTTTATCTTACGCAGAACAGGCATATATTCGAAACTATATATTCGATGTTTATTTTAAACCAGACAATCGACCCGGTTACCGTGCTCGACCAGCTTAGTGTACGCGGTGTTGCCGAGGCCGCGGGCGGCAGGCAGTATTTTCTGCAGCTTATGGATATAACCCCGACGGCCGCGAATGTCAGTATATATGTGCAGATTGTCAGGGACAAAGCTGTTCTCCGCACCCTCGGCGAGGTTGTGGGCGAAATCAGTGATTTGGTGCTTTCGGGCGAAGGCGAGGCCGCTGACGTAATCGAGCTTGCCGAGCAGAAGATATACTCAATCAGAAACGAACGGGAAAACAAGGGGCTCTCGTCTATTTCAAGCGTTTTAATGGATGTTTACGAGCATCTCGGCGAGCTTGCGAAAAACAAGGGCAAGCTTCCGGGAGTGCCGACGGGCTTTTCGGATCTGGACACGTTCCTTACGGGGCTCAACAATTCCGACTTAATCCTGCTCGCCGCAAGACCGGGTATGGGTAAGACAAGCGTCGCGCTGAATATCGCGGTTAACGCAGCTCGCGCAACCGAAAAAGCCGTCGTCGTGTTCTCGCTTGAAATGTCGAAGGAACAGCTCGCAATGCGCCTGATTTCAAGCGAAGCGCTGATTGACTCCAGAAAACTTAAGACCGGGCTATTATCCGAAGACGAATGGATTGCCGTAGCTCATGCCTCCGGTATTCTATCCAAAACCAATATATATTTAGACGATACGGCGAGTATTTCGGTCGGTGAGATGAAAGCCAAATGCAGGCGTCTTTCCGGCGAGCTCGGGCTTATTATTATAGACTACCTGCAGCTTATGCAGACCGGGCGCCGTTTTGACAACCGCGTACAGGAGGTTTCTGAAATATCGCGTTCGCTTAAGATAATGGCAAAGGAGCTCAATGTTCCCGTGCTCTGTCTGTCTCAGCTATCGCGCGCCCCCGAACAGAGAACGGGGAAGGACAAGCGCCCGAGACTCTCGGATTTGCGCGAGTCCGGCGCGATTGAACAGGACGCGGACGTTGTTATTTTCCTCTACAGGGACGACTACTATAACAAGGAAGAAAGCCCGGAACCCGGCGTTATCGAGTTTTTAATCGAGAAAAACCGCCACGGAGGGACAGATACCATAAAGCTGCACTGGGACGGCAATTACACCAAGGTTACATGCTTTGACCACGCGCGCACTTAAATTATGGGAAGAGAGCGTAAAGTGACTGAAAAGGTTATCAATACAATTTATGATTATGATATGTTAAATCCCGGTAATAAGGTGGTATGCGCTTTATCGGGCGGTTCGGATTCGTGCTGTCTGCTTGATGTTCTGATAAGGATTTCCGGAAAGCTCGGCATAACCGTTGCCGCGGCGCATTTAAACCACATGCTTCGCGGCGATGAATCCGAAAGGGACGAGGCGTTCGTAAGAAAGCTTTGCGAGAGTAAAGGTATTGAGCTTTACACAGAGAAAATCGATATTAACAGTGTTTCGGCGAAAACAAAAAAATCCATCGAGCTCTCAGCCCGCGAAGAGAGATATGAGTTTTTCAGGCGCGCGAAAAAGACATTGGGAGCCGATATAACAGCGACCGCTCACAACGCGGACGACAACCTTGAAACCGTGCTGTTCAATCTTGTACGGGGGACCGGGCTTAAGGGCCTTTGCGGAATCCCGCCGAAGCGCGGCGATATTATAAGGCCTCTTATCCGTATTACGGCGGACGAAATTGACGAATATATAAGAGATAACGGTATCGGGTT
>JAAYXM010000045.1 GCA_012515925.1 Clostridiales bacterium | reverse complement strand
GCCGCGTATGTGTCGGCGAGCTTGAGCAGTTTATCAACAACCGGAATTTCAGCCTTTCGGTCTATCGCTATCTGAAAATAATATCAGGGAAAACCGCGGCGCTGTTTGAAGCCTGCTTTTTTGCCGGCGCGATACTCGCCGGGGACGAAGAGAACGCTAAAAAATACATGCGTGCCGGAAGGTATATAGGCATGGTGTTCCAGTTAAACGACGACTGTATGGACTACGAGGAAAGCGAAGACATCGCGCGCAAATCCGTCATGTCCGATTTCGAGCAGGGAGTTGTCACGCTGCCGCTTATATATACATTCTCGAAAATGCCGGATTTAACGGAAAAGGCGTTAAATTCAGAGTTTTCCGCGGATGACGCCGTACGCGCTGTTAAAAAATCCGGCGGGATAGGTTTTACGCGTGCGGTTTCACGGGCATACTATGAAAAATGCTTAAGGACGATTGAAAAAATAAGCCTGCCCGACGATAAGAGAAAAAGGCTTGTTTCGATATTGGATAAGGCTTATAACGGTGTAAGGGCAAAAGGAAAATGAGGCGGTTTTTTAATTACGTCGAAATAACAACCAAGATAACAAGCGTATTCGCGTTTGCCTATACCCTTGCTTTTTTGTTTAGCCGGGGGCGGAGTATCGACGCAAAACGCACGCTTGTGTTCTTTGCCGCTATGCTGCTGCTTGATCTTGCCACAACCGCGTTAAACAACTTCATAGATTCCAAAACAAACAACCAGAAGCTCGGGTTTTCCCGTTCCGCCGCGCTTTTTATAATCATACTGCTTCTTGCTTCAAGCGCCGCGCTCGGGCTTTATCTTGTGTACCTTACGGATTATGTCGTGCTGCTGCTCGGGGCGCTGTGCTTTTTGACCGGCGTGCTTTATACGTTCGGCCCGGTTCCCATATCTCGCATGCCGCTCGGCGAAATATTCTCCGGCATATTTTACGGGTTTTTCATCCCGTTTATACTGCTGTATATCAATATGCCGCCGGGCGAATACTTAAACTTAGGCATAAGTCCGGAGACAATCAGTCTTACGGTTAATATATTTCCGGTTCTGTCGGTTTTGCTTTTGTCCGTTGCGCCCGTATGCCTTACCGCGAATATAATGCTCGCCAACAATATCTGCGATGTGGAAAAGGATATAGGTGTAAAGCGATACACCTTGCCATACTATCTCGGAAATAGGGCGCTGTATTTATACGCGTTTTTGTTCTATACGGTCTATTTGTCGGTAATTGTATCAGTTGCGCTAAAAATACTTCCCGCCGTTACGCTCCTGTCTTTGCTTACGCTGATACCCGTGCAAAGGAATATAGGAAGGTTTTTTAAGGTACAGGATAAAAATTCGACTTTTATGACAGCGATATACAACTATATCATTATAATGGGCGCGAATACGGTTCTGATATTCGCCGGAGGATTAATGAGATAAAACCGGTCCGGGTTCGAATTTCCCCGCCCTGGCCGGATAATATATAATTTAATTATCAGGAGGAGTTTACATGACAAAAAGGATTTTTGTTTTACTGCTTGCGTTGTGTATGATTATCGCGCTTTTACCCGCATGCGCTCCGGTGCAGAACGAGGGTGACAATCAAAACCCGCCCGTTAACGCGGGGGAAGGCGCAAAGG
>JAAYXM010000044.1 GCA_012515925.1 Clostridiales bacterium | reverse complement strand
ACCTCCTCCGGAATGCTTACCACAACATTCGCTTCCGGCATTTCGATGCTGATATTATCGAGACGAAACGCCTTGTTTTTGAATCGGCATTCACAGGATTTATGTACCTTAGACAATTATCTCGTCCCCCCCGGTGCGTGACACGATTATCTCGCCTTCGTCCTCGAGACGTCTTATCACGCTGACTATTCTCTGCTGTGCTTCCTCAACATCACGCAGCTTGACGGGCCCCAAAAATTCTATCTCTTCCTTAAGGACCTCCTGCATGCGCCTTGACATGTTCTCGAAAATTCTCTCGCTGACGTCCTCCGTAGCGCTCTTTAACGCAAGGGCCAAATCGTGGCTTTCGATTTCGCGCAGGAACAGCTGTACCGCCTTGTTGTCCAGGTTAATGATATCCTCGAACACGAACATACGTTTTTTGATAGCCTCGGCAAGCTCGCTGTCCTTGACCTCGAGGGTCTCGAAAATGGATTTTTCCGTACTCCTGTCGGCGGCGTTTAATATATCGACGATTGCCTGTATGCCGCCGCTCGCGGTATATGACTCCTTACCGAGGGACGAGAGCTTTTTCTTTAATATCCTCTCGATTTCACTGGTGTACTCGGGGGATGTCATATCCATCGTGGCGATACGCTGCGCGACCTCCGCCTGCTTTTCGCGCGGCAGCGCGGAGAGCACCGCTGCGGCCTGAGCCGGATTCAGATACGAAAATATCAGAGCTATTGTCTGGGCATGTTCGTTCTGGATAATATTCAGAAGCTGGTTCGGGTCGGCGCGACGGATAAACTCGAACGGACGCGTCTGACTCCCCTGCGCGAGTCTGTCGATAATCGCCGCCGCCTTGTGCGCGCCTATTGTCTGCTCAAGTATTTCCTTTACATATTGCAGACCACCCTCGCCGCTGAGCGCGTCGGACTGAACGTTCTCGACAACCTCGTCTATGACGGCGCGGCGCGTCTCATTATCGATTTCTCCCGCGTTGGCAATCTCGACCGTGACCTGTTCGATTTCTTCTTCCTTCAGAAACTTAAGCACCTTAATCGCGTTCTGGGTGCCGATGGATATGAGCAAAACCGCGGCTTTTTTCCTGCCGGTCAGGGCGTTATCAGTATATAACATGCCTACCACCTAATTCTCGTTAAGCCATTCTTTTATCTGCCGGGCAACGACATCCGGCTTTGTTTCGACGATACTCTCGATTCGTCGCTTTTTGACGGCCTGGTCGTAGCTTACGCCCGGCTGGGAGATTTCAACGGCCTCGTCTATGAGTTGCTCATATTCTTTATCGATATAGCTTTCTCCCGAGACGGACACCTTAATGCCCCTGACAAACCTGTAAACGATAAAAAGCGCGAAGAACAGCAGAAGCCCGAGCAACACCTTATAGCCGATATCAATCAGACCGCGCTTGAACAATTCGTTCGAGGCCTTTTCCTCGGCGGTTTTGATTTTATCCTGCTCCTCCGCCAGCGCGCTGAAGGACATGCCCTCGACAACGACGTTTTCAAGTGTTACACCGAGAGCGGTTGAGACAACCTTCTGAATTCTCGAAAGCATCTGCGTGCCGAGGTCGGGGTTGTCTATCAAAACCGAGAGCGCAAGCTCGGTAATCTTGCCCTGTGCCTCTTCAATCTGTTCCTTTGTCTCGTTGACCTCGTAGTTTATGCTTCTGTTCGTGTTCGTATAATCGCCCTGGCCGGACCCCTGATAAACAGGATACTGCAGCGCCCCTTCGGGCTGCGACCCTTCCGGCGCCGCGGAGGAGGATACGCTTTCCTTAAGCTCGTTTATGCTGACCGCGATACCCTCGTCATCAACCACCGGGTTGAATTCAACCTTGCTCGTAACCTTTTTATCGAAATTCAACCGGACATTGACCGAGGCCATGACGCGGTTTTTGCCGAAAATCGGTTCAAGCAGCGTCATAACCTGCTTTTCCAGGTTCTTTTTAAGCTGAAGCTCAAGGTCAAACTGCGTGCCCACATTGCCGATCCCCTCGGTATCGCCGTTGCTGAGCGGGTTCATGTTATTGTCTATAATCGAGATATTCTCCGGCTTAAGGCCGCCGACGCTTTTTGACACAAGCTGCTCGATGCCGCGCACCTGCTTGTTGTTTAAAAAACCGTCTTTCAGAATAAGCACGACGGAAGCGGAGGGCTCAACCTTATCGTCTTTAAGCACAAAGCTGTCCTGCTCGGGTATGCTGATTGTAACTATCGCGCTTTTGACGCCCTCCATTGTTTCGATTGCTTTTTCCAGTCTGTTCTGGAGCTGTAATTGCGCCGCCATGCGCTTGTCGTAATCCGTGGCTCCGAGGCCCATGCCTATATCGAAATAATCGTTTGAGCGGCCGCTTTTCGGATAGCCTTCCGCCGCAAGCTGCATGCGTATTCTCGATTCGTTCTTCTTCGGGACCTTGATGGTCCCGCTCCCGACGGCCTTCGGAGTCACGCCCATATCCTCGATAAGCGTGTATATCTCGCCTGCCTCCTGACCGTCAAGCCCGCTGTAAAGAACTACATATTCGGGCCTTGACAGAATCCACGTGGCAATGCCCGCTACGGCTATAATTATCGCCGCGGAAACTATAATCCTTATCCGGTTTATTCTGTCTATATTTTTCCAGAATTCACCGATTTGCGGAATAAACGACTTAAATATATTCATCGATATTGTTTTCTCCTCTGCCGCATTATTACTTTACCGCGATATCAGGTTAAAATTGTAAGCGCATAACTTCATTATACGCTTCCAGAATTTTGTTCCGAATCTGAACGGTAAACTGCAGCGCCAAATCCGCCTTTTCCATAGCGAGCATAGCCGAGTGAAGGTCGGCTCCCGTACCCGTAACCAGCCCGACTGTCTGAAGGTTATCCTGCTCCTCGGCGTCCTTTACATTCTCTATCGCCCGGGCAAGGATATCCGAAAAGAAACCTGCCGGGGCATCCCCGGAGGCGGCGTTTTTAGCCGGTATTATTTGATTTCCGATCGATGTTATCCGCATATTATTTCCCCCAAATGAGTTTTTTTATCTGCCTATTTCCAAAGCCTTCTGGGCCATGGCCTTTATCGAGTTCAACACTGTGATGTTTGATTCATACGCCCTTGTGGCCGCCATCATCTCAATCATTTCCTGCGTCGTGTCCACATTGGGCAGCATCACATCGCCGTTTTCGTCCGCGTCGGGGTGGGACGGGTCATGCACCGCGCGAAATGGCGACTGGTCTTCGACGATGCCGGACACTCTGACGCCGCTTAAGGCGCCGTCAAGAACGCTTTTAAACCCTTTGACGGACATACTGCCGAGAACCGCGATTTTCCTGCGGTACGGACCTCCGTTTTCCGCGCGTGTCGTGCCGGAATTCGCGATATTCTGAGCAATGATATCCATACGAAGTCTTTGCGCGCTGAGCGCCGAAGCGCTGATATCGAGAGAGCCTAAAAACTTCATGTCTATCTCCTCCCTTCATTTATCGCGTACCTGATTTTTGAGATTTCCTTTGACGCCTTTTGAACCAGAAAACCGTACTTTATATTGCTGTCCGCAAGCTGGACCATCTCGTTTTCGACATCCACGTTGTTCCCGTCAAGCCGCATCGAGGTTCCGTAATCGACGGTTATCACCGGCGAACTGTATTTAACGCGGCCGTCCGAGTGCCCCGCCCGTGTAGCTTTCATTTTGTTTCCTGAAGTGTCGAGCATTGAACCGAGCACGCTTTCAAACCGAAGCTTTTTCGCCTTATATCCCGGAACCTCGGCGTTCGCGATATTGGTGCCCGTAACCTCGCTTTGCTTCCATACGGCGTCAAGCTCCAGGCCGAGCAGGTTAAGTTTGTTGAAAATCGACAGCATATAATCCCCCCGTCTGTTTATTTAAATTTTTAATTACCTTGTTTACGTAATTCCGGGTTTCCTTAAAAAGCGCCGCCATGTCCTCTTCGGTTTGTATCCTGTCAATCCCGAGCCTGTTGAGCGCGCCCGGTCCGCAGTTGTACGCGGCAATCGCGGTTATAAGATCCCCGTCATACATGTTGAGAAGCCTGTATAAATACTTTGTCCCGCCCTCGATGTTCTGCCCAGGGTCAAACGGGTCGGAAACGCCGAGGGAAGCGGCGGTTTTGGGCATAAGCTGCATAAGTCCCATGGCGCCCGCGCGGGAAACCGCGTTCGGATTAAAGCCCGACTCGGCATTTATAACCGCCTCTATGACTTTTTCGTCTATGCCGTATTTCTCGGACGCCGCGCGGATTAAATCCCCGTATTCGGTATACTTAACCGGCGTTTCTGCGGCACCTGACCCGGCGACGGCGTTTTCAAGCGCGCGTTTAAACCCGGCCCCGGCTATTTTAACCGGAACCCGTGACTGTATTTCCTGAAGTTTTTCACGGTATATCGCCGAAACGATGTTTTGCATTAAAATCACGGCTTTAATTATGTATTTTGTCGATTGTGTTTACGAAAACAAGTATTTTTGCCACTACCCCGTAAAGCTCTTCCGGAATCTCGTGCCCGAGCTCCGTGAGATTTATAAGTTCCGCGCATTCGGCGTCGACCTTAATCGGGATTTTATTCTTTCTGGCCTCCGCGATTATTTTTTCGGCGACATGGTTTTTGCCCTTAGCCACGATTGCCGGCGCGTTATCCGTATGTTCATATTTAAGAGCCGCGGCAAGCTTGTCCTTTTTCATAAAAGCCGCACCTTCCACTCTTTAATATAAAATGGCGGTTCCTGCAGCCTGTGCGCTATACACGCCTGTCGTAACCCTTGCGGTTGAACACAAGCCCGGAGTACTTTTCGAAATTCAGTATGTTTATCTCAACCGGCAGCCTGTCGTACGTAACCTTGTAAAGCCGATATCCGCACTCTGAAAGCAAATCGCCGAGCATCAGAATGTTCTGCTTCACCGTGTCTATATATCTTTCGGCGTCAACCGCGCACTCGACTCTTTTATCCTCGTCGATACACAGGAATATCCGCACGACGCCGAGATTGACCGTCGGGATTTTAAGATAAAGAGTATTGACGGAGGTTTTGCTTTCCTGCTCATGCTTTTTACCAAACGCCTCCGCGATAAAATACCCGCCGTTTATATATACCGGAATCTGGCAGTAATCGAACGAAACGGAGTTTATCAGAGCACGCTTGTTCTTTTCGTGCCGGGCAAGGTTTTTTGCCCTGTCGCGCAGTTCTCCTTTGTCATATCTGCTTATTATATAGCTTAGAATACCGGAGAGCGTTGACGCGATTTCGCTCTGCGAAAGGCTTTCGGAATTAAAGCCCGGCGCTTCGGGGTTTTTGAAGAAGTCTGATATAAGCCTTCTCAAGGCCTCGTCTCTTTTGGTGTTTTCCGCGCCCCGCAGCAGCTGGAGCAGCATATCCGCGAGGCTTCCGGTATGCAGGTCGTATAGTATCCGGACGCTTTCCCCGTCAACCGGTATTTTGTTCTTTATCAAAAAAGCGATATGCTCGTCCGAAGCCCATGAAAACTGTTTTTTATACTTCGCGAAAAGCTTGAAGCTCTCGTCCGTGGGT